>BTQB01000280.1:0-3957 GCA_036985655.1 Anaerolineae bacterium
CAACCTCTCCCCTACCGCTCCACCAGCTCGCGACCCGTTTTGACCAACCAGGACCACTATAATCTTGCTCGGCTGGATCAGGAAATGGAGGTAGATCAAACAACTTTCGCCAGGCATAGGCACCCAACAACTTGCCAGTAGCCAGCAGCGGTGCTGCTAACACGGCTCCAACTAATCCGGCCATGGAAGCGCCAATAAATACACCAATGATGACGATGAGTGGGTGAAGGTCCAATGCACCGCCGACTATCCTTGGGACCAGGAGATTGTTTTCTATTTGCTGGATGAGGAACATCACACCGATCACCAGGAGGGCATAAACCCAGGGTTCGAGTCCCATATAATTGGCAGGCTGAAAGAAAGCTGATATAGACGCTACGGCCGTGCCCACGAAGGGCCCAATCACTGGTAAGAATTCAAGAACCCCCGACAACAGCCCAAGAACAAAAGCATTCTGCACTCCTAGTAATGTCAATGCAAACCAGACAGCAAGAAAAATAATTAATCCCAGGATAATTTGACCTCGAAGATAGGCTCTCCAAATCCGGCCGAATTCACGATTTATCCTCCGGGCGTCTGCCTGATAGCCAGGTTGCTGTGCTGCCCGCTCCACATAACCGCCAAGTTTGGGCACCTCAAATGCCAGGTAAATAGAAATAATTATTGTAAAGAGAATTGTTACTGCCACATCCAAGGTTGAGGTCAGAACCTGCAGCAGGGTCCGGCCTCCTTGATTGGCGATCGAACCAATGGAAGCGACAAGCTGCTCCTCTATAAGATCCTTCCCATATATTTCCCAGAAGGTGGCAATATCCAGCGAATAGGGACCGATATTAATCTCTGGCGTGGCTGCAAGCCTGTTAAGCAGCCGATCAACAAAAACAGGAACAGTCTCGACGAGATCTTTGGTTTGGTTGATCAAGCCAGAACTAAAAAGAATCAGGCCCAAAGCGACGAAGATAAAAAGGAAAAAATAAACGATGATTATCGATATTCCTCGCGAGATGCCGGCCCGACGGTTAATAAAATCGATAATGGGCGTAATCACATAGGCGACTATCGCTGCGGCAGCGACTTGGAGAAGTAACAGTTGGAATCGCTGGGCAAAAGCCGCAATAAGAAGCAGGGCAGTTACGACTACAATTATCTTTGTAGTCCGGTTCCAGGGCGGTGAATCTTGGAACAGGGGATCTTCAAATTGTGCTTGATCCTTCTCCGCCATGATTATTACCTTATATTAAGTACTGTTGGCCCGCAAATCTCTTTCGCTCCCCCCTGATAGTAAACCTTCTCGCTGAAAATTAGTCAAATGCGTCCCACTTATTTTGTATACGAATAATATACCCCAAAACTGCCGGCGGCAGTATGGCGCCAATTATTATGAAAGGTATTCCGGTCATCAACAATCCCACTACTCCCGCAGCGGCCGATGAGATGAGAAACAAATAAAATCCCCATTGTTTCCAAAACCACATAGCCACCGCAGCGACGACATCGGCCAATGCAAATACAACTAACAGGGTAATCAACCAGGGCGTCGTGGTCTCATCCTGGCTGGCCCGGATGCCCCAGATGGCAATTGCTCCAGCGATATTTCTAATAAAAACAACAACCAGTAAGAAAGAAATCCAGAAACCTCTTTCCCTTTTGTGATGATGTGCAGACGAGCCTTTTGACATATTGGTCTCTTTTTCTCTTTATTAGTTGACTATTCGTGATTACCGGTAATGGTTTTGTACGATTTCGCTCTCAGGCTATTGTGATGGCCTCATCCAGGTAGACATCCTGGATGAGGTTTAACAATTTTACACCTTCATCCATCGGCCGCTGGAAGGCCTTTCGTCCAGAGATGAGTCCCATGCCGCCGCCTCTCTTATTTACCACTGCCGTATAAACAGCTTCTGCGAAATCATCCTCTCCTGATGCGCCGCCAGAGTTGATCAAGCCTATCCGGCCCATATAATCATTGGCTACCTGCCAGCGTACGAGGTCGATTGGGTGGTCACTTACCAACTTCTCGTACATCGCGGGATGGGTCTTGCCAAATCCGATAGCCTTAAATCCTCCATTGTGGGTTGGCAGCTTCTGCTTGACCAGGTCAGCTTGTATCGTCGCACCCAGATGGGTAGCCTGGCCGGTGATATCGGCCGCAGTGTGGTAATCAATGCCATCCTTTATGAAGGCGCTGTTCCGCGGATAACACCATAAAACCGTGGCCATCCCCAGCTCGTGAGCCATGGCAAAGGCCTGGCTAACTTCCTGGATCTGCCGGCTGGATTCCTTGGCGCCAAAATAGATAGTCGCCCCCACGGCCGCTGCTCCCATATCCCAGGCCTGCTCGACACTGCCAAACATGATCTGGTCATATTTAGTCGGATAGGTCATGAGCTCATTGTGATTAATCTTTACCAGAAAGGGAATTTTATGGGCGTATTTCCGGGCGACCATGCCCAGGACCCCAAAGGTCGAAGCAACGGCGTTGCAGCCACCGTTGATGGCCAGCTCCACAATATTCTCAGGATCAAAATAAGCCGGATTTGGGCTGAAAGAAGCACCGGCAGTGTGTTCGATTCCCTGGTCCACTGGCAAAATCGACAAATACCCGGTTCCAGCCAGGCGGCCGTTGCCATATAATTTTTGTATGCTTTGAATTGTTTGATTATTGCGATCGGACTTAGACCAGATGCGATCTACAAAATCGGGGCCGGGAAAATGGATCGACTCCTTCGGTATGCCCAGGCACTCGTGACTTAGCAGCGATTCGGCCCTTTCACCAAGGATGGTTTCAATGTTAGACATGGAGTGTTTTTCTCCTTATTTCAAAAGTTATCAATCTAAAATTCTTTTCTTGTACTCTTACCATTATTTTATGTAAAGGTCTGGGCCAGTATAAGCCGTTACCAACAGACATTGTAGTATTTATGTAAACAATAGGGCGACGATGCCTACAGCTATCGCATAGGCGATAGGGTAGATCCAAATAGTATATCGATCCAGTCGCAGAGCCAGTTCCCCTCGTCCGGCCGCCTCCAATCTCTTAAGGACCACGTTGAAGATGACAACCAGGGCTGTGACCGCAAAGGTGCTGATCATTATCGTATCGAGAAATGTCAGATAACCCAGGCGCGGCAAGTCGCCAGAGATGGTGAAGTTGAAAGCAATAAACAGCAGCAAGTTACCGGCCGCTATATCTACCCTCTTACCGTAATCTTTAAGAAAGAAGGTCACCCACGAAACAACCAGGATGATAAAGATAGGAATAAATATCCGGATGAAGTAAAAGCTGAGATGGCGGCTGGCTTCAAAGCTGAAGTTAAAGCTGGAGGTAGGCTGTCCTGTGCTGGCGACTTCTGTTGTTATTTCAATGTTGCTGCTGCTAATGACCCATTCCTCTTCACCTAGTTTTTCCCCAACCTCGCTAAATCCTTCCTTTTCGTTATAAATGAAGAACTCTTCTGGAAATAACGAATCGATCCTGATGAAGAAGTGCTGGGTGTCGAAGGGAAACAATCGAAAATCAAAATCCGGCGCCTGCAGCGTCGCCGAAAATCGTTCAAAGTAGGTCGCCTGCCCGTCGGGCCTGATAAGAACAACTTGATTTTGGGTGAATCGCTTTCCTTGTTGGTTGAACAAGGTAAATGCAGGCCAGGTGATGTCATTGTTGGTTAGGAATCCAACGAAATCATCACCCGTAAACAGTTTGAAGGCACATTGGCATTCATCCGGACTGAATGCCAGCGCCGGGTCCATCCAATCCATCGCCAGGGCAGCCACTATCCCATAATTCTCGGCAATCTGGTCAACGCCAGTTATCTGCTGCAGTTTTAAGCCCACCTCGACCTCGATTGGTTCTTTTACCACTTTGCGGCCGGTTTCTTGCGCTTTGCCCTCCAAAACCTCAGGTGAATTTAAGCCTACAAGCAACCTGAATTCACCCTGGGTCAATTCCTCATTTTC
>BTQB01000281.1:0-3944 GCA_036985655.1 Anaerolineae bacterium
AAGCCAGCCGGTATCCATCGAACCACCGTGTTTTTGTAGGTCTTGCTGCCCGTAAATTAAATTACGGATCAGCAATTCTCCACCGGTCAACTGCCAGTCTGGCTGGCAATAATAGGGGCCCACTATTAGATGGCCACTGGCGATTAATCTATCGGATTGTTCGGCAAAATCAGGGGCTACTTCTAATAAATCCTCAAGTACCAGCGTTTGGCCGTCAAGCAGGAAGCGAAAATCATCGTTGCCTGCTGCCAATTTCCCCAAATTGTTGATTAAGTTTGGGAGGAGGCGGCTGGTATACACTGAGGTAAGAAACCACTCGCGATCCCAATGAGTGTGATTGATGATGTGAGCGGTTATTGGCTTCATGCAACATATCTGTGCTGGATGGATTTGTAACGGTTTTGACAGAATTTTTGCGGCCGATTATGGTCCGGGGTTCTCGCCTCAAGCATATAAAATTTTACCAGAGTCTGGGTTCACCCAACGGATCTTTTCGGCCGGGAAGCGCAGCCAGACATCATCATCCTGAGCAACCTGAAAAGTTGGGTGAGTCGCTACTTTCACTATGTCGTTGCCTATTTTTACTGTAAGAAGAATCTGGGATCCCAGCGGTTCCGCAACCAGCACACTCACCCTGAGGGCGTCGTCGGCCGGTTCGGCCAGCGTTTCCATATTTTCCGCCCGGATACCCAGGACAATAGACTGGCCATCATAGGCTTTCAAGATGGGCTGCATCTCCTGGGTAGGGGTGAGCTTAAAATCGCCGATGCTTACCTTGACCTCACCATTTTCTTGCTGCACGCGACCGGTCATGAAATTCATGGGCGGGTTACCGATGAAACTGCCGACAAATTGGTCGGCCGGCAGATCATAAACAGTTGAAGGATGGGCAACCTGGTAAATCACGCCTTCTCTCATGACGGCGATTCGGTCCCCCATGCTCAGAGCTTCAATCTGATCATGGGTTACATAAATCGTTGTTGCCTTGATATTCTGCAGCAAGCGCTTGAGCTCGGCTCGCATTTCCAGTCGAAGAAGCGCATCAAGATTGCTGAGTGGTTCATCCATCAACAACACTTTTGATTGCATGGCGATGGCCCTTGCGACTGCCACCCTTTGTCGCTGCCCCCCACTCATTTTGCTTGGATAGCGATCAAGCATATCTTCGATATGCAAGAGCTCGGCCGCTTCTCGTACTCGTTTCTGCGACTCTTTTTTCTCAACTTTGGTCATCTTCAGGCCAAACTCGATGTTGTCATAGACTGTCATATGCGGAAATATGGCGTAACTTTGAAATACCATGGAGATTTCGCGTTCACGGGGCGGTAGATAGGTCACATCCCGCCCGCCGATGCTTATTCGCCCTTCATCGGCCATACCCAGGCCAGCGATGGCCCTCAACAGCGTCGTTTTTCCGCAGCCGCTAGGCCCCAACAACACTACGAACTCCTGGTCCTCAATCGTTAGATTTGCTTTGTCTACAGCCACAAAGTCGCCGAATCGTTTGGTAACGTTTTCTATCTTAATTTCAGCCACTATTCTTTCCCTAACAATCTATTTAGTAATTTGGCCCCACATATTAAACAGGTAGCGCCGGATAAAGAAGATGAATACCATTGAGGGTATCAGCAAGAAAAACGCTCCCGCGAATTGATACGCCTGGGAAGATTGTCCTAATGTATTGAATACCTGAGCTGGCAGTGTTCGATTTTGGATAGTCAAGACACTGGCCGCAAACACCTCATTCCAAGACATAACAAAGGTGAAAATAGCGGCAGCAGCAATACCCGGCAGTACCAAAGGAAACACCACTCGCCTGAAAGCCTGCAAAGGCGTGCTGCCAAAGACCATAGCGGCTTCCTCCAGTTCGTAAGGAACGCTGGCAAAGACACTGCCGATAATGAGTATAGTTGTAGGCAAGGTTAAGGCGGTATGCATCAGCGCCAGACTGAATACGCTGTCGAATATCCGAAAGTTGATGAAGACCACCACCAGGGGAATGGCCAGCACAACAATGGGGAAGGCGCGCACCATCAGGACTGATAGTCTGTAGGTATCGCGACCACGGAATATATAGCGAGAAATCGCGTACCCAGCAGGGGCTGCGATAAGGGTAGACAACACGAGAGCTATGACAGCAACGGTAATGCTGTTGATTATGCCTGGTACAATGCCCTCGGAATTCAAAAAGAATTTTAACGAATCCGATGAGAACTCAATAAATGGCAGAACCCCTTTCGGATAAGCACGCACATTTTCCGGGGTAGTTAGGGCCATTGAGCTGATGAACCAGATGGGCACCAAAATCCAAAGAACAATTAAAAATGCAACGATATAGGAGAAGGCGCGATTGATCTTTTGACGGCGCAGCATACGACGGTGGATTGCCTGTACTTCTTCCGATGCTTGAACAGCCGTTTGCCCGTGTTTAGCAATTGTGCTCATGCTTGCACCTCCTCTTGAGTGCGAATCGTACGCAGATATAACATCGCACTCGCCATCGAAATTATCAGGATAAGACCGGCATAGGCTGCTGCTACGTTAAGATTCCGGAAGTCATTGTATTGGCGGTAGGACTCGTTGGCCAATACCGTTACCACATCACCACCACTCAAGGCAACGACAACAGCGAAGACTTGAAGGGCCAGGATCGTTCGCAGTATTAGGGCTACCTGTAGACTAGGCCGCAAGAGCGGCAGGATGATATAGCGCAAACGCTGCCAAAGTCCGGCTCCAAAGAGCTCTGCAGCTTCTAATACTTCGGTGGAAATAGCCTGTAACCCGGAAACTACGATGACCATCACAATTGAGGTTGCCCGCCAGACTTCCGCCAGCACGATAGCGACGACTATCCAGTAGCGGGTTTCTGCAGACAGATATGTTACCGGGCTATCAATTAGCCCCAGACCTTGAAGGATCGTATTTAGATAACCATTGGTAGTGAAGATAGAGAACCAGACGATGCCAACAGCTAAATCAGAGGCGGCCAGAGGAATCGCAAACACATATAAGAATAGGCCGCTGGCCTTCAAATTTGCCTGGATGACCAAGGCCATTATGATCGCCAGGGCGAATTGGATGGGAATGATGAGGACTATTAGAAGCAATGTTGTACCCACTGCCGGCCAAAAGAAACGATCGTTCACCATCTTCTGGATATATTGAGCAGTAAGTGCGCCTGTATCCCCGCGATCAACACGCCCCTGTGTATCATCTTCAAACACCTGGATGTATCGGGACGGCGTCCATCCCTCAATCACCTGGGCATCGTCATTTTCACCGCTGACCAAGTACCAGACTTCTAATATGGTGGTGCCTTCAATGGAAACGACGGTGCGAGCTTCTAGCTGCCCTGTTACCTCACTTTTAACATTTTCCTCGGCATAGACGCTGGTTAAAGGATCGACGCCGGCTCTCAATTTTGTGCGTACAGTTCCGCCAATTGGGGTCCCGTCTTCAGCCTCCTCCCTTATGCGTATGCGACTCTCAGAAACCCATCCTATGACACTCTGCCCCTCCGGATTGGTGCCCCGAACCTGGTACCAAATTTCAGTGAGGAGATTGCCCTGGTCCAACTCACCGGCCGCTACAAAGTTGCCTTGCCGGTCTGAGATGTTGACCTGCGCACCTTTCGGCAGTTCGCCTGTAACATCACTTTCCTGGGAAGCTTCTTCACGTAAAGATAACAGGGCTTCATCGTCCCAGATCGCCAGCGCCAAGCCACGTACCATCGGCCAGGCGAAGAACAGGCCCAGATAAATGAGCGAAGGCAGGATCAGCCAGTAGGGCGCCCAATTTCTTTTTTTGCGTCCAGTTGTTTTTTGAATCGCACTCATATCATGCCCTCAGGTGTTGGTTAGGAGGATGTTGCGTGGTGCATGCAAAACCCACACACCACGCAACAGATTCAGCTATTCGTTAACCTGGCAAGGTCCATCGCCAGC
>BTQB01000282.1:0-3929 GCA_036985655.1 Anaerolineae bacterium
AATACAATCATTTGATAAATTTCTGGATCTCAATCCCGAGCTTGGCCCTTATATATTACCCGAAAAAGCAACTTGTTATGTCAAAATCGGAGATCCTCTTTCTGCTGTGGCTAGTTACGAGCTGGCGGTTACCCTCCCTGCTTTATCCTCAATTAATACCTCGCTACGTTTAGAGCTGGCCCGGCAATATTTAGAATCGGGAGATTATGACGCGGTTCTAGATCAGTATGAGACAATCGCGAACCAGGTGGTGAGCGAGCAGGAATTAGGCATGGCGAATTATCTGATAGGCTCTACACTCCTGGCCCTCGGCAACTATGATGAAGCCTACAAGCAATTCCGGCTGGCAGTTGAGAATTATCCAAATTCGTTTGAAAGCTATCTTGCCCTTTCAGCTCTGCTGGAGATAGGTGAACCTGTGGATGATTACCGTAGAGGCATCGTCGACTATTATGCCGACGCCTTCGAGCCGGCAGTAGCTGCCATGAGTCGATACATTGAGGGGAATAACGAACATGACGAAGAGGCCCACTTATACCTGGCTTGGTCTTATGAGGGACTCGGGGGTTATGACGCAGCGCTCGATCAGATGGATTCTTATATTCAGGCGACATCGACGGAGATTATTACGAGCACAGGCGATTCACCTGCCGTAGGGGCGGCAACAGTTACAGTTGATCCCTCAATCGGCTGGATTGAAAGGGCTAAACTACAGGCCCGGTCAGGAAATCTGATCGGCGCAATTAGTGATTATCGAAACCTTCTGGCGAAATATCCCGATGCTGAGCAAGCGCCGATGGCAGCCTGGTGGTCAGCGGCCTACGCTGAGCGATTGGGCGCCGACGAACAAGCAATCGAAAGCTACCTGTATTTGGCTGAAAAATATCCAAATTCTGCCGACGCCGCCGAAGCGCTTTTTAGGGCCGGTTATCTTGCCTGGAACCTGAAAAATGCCGATGAAGCTATCGACCACTGGCAGCTAGGGGTTGAAAATTATCCGGCTGCACCCTACGGCGCCGCTTCACTACTTTGGCTTATTCGCACGGCCGAGGATGAGAAAACCAGCTACCTGGAGCAAGCCGAAAACATCACTGGCACTGATTATTATCAATTTCGGGCTCAGCACATAGCCCAGGGGATTTTGCCTTTTGAACAACCTGGGGAAACAAACCTGGGAAGTAGTACCAGAGAACGCAGCGATGCTGATGAGTGGGTTCGCCAGCGACTAGAGTTGGCAGAGGAAATTGATGTTGGATCTCTTTCGGCTGAATTAGCCCAGGATGGCCGGTTAATACGAGGAACCAAGCTGTGGCAGCTAGGTAGACGTCAAGAGGCAAAGAGAGAGCTAGAGGAGCTGCGAATCGTTTTTCGGGATGATTTACTGGCGAGCTATCAACTATCTATCTACTTTCAAGAACTTGGATTATTCAGGTCGTCAATATTGGCCGCTCTTGATGTAATGAGAGTGGCAGGTGTCACCGTGATCGAAGCGCCGATTTTCATCGGTAAATTAGCTTATCCGATCAATTATTCGGAACTTATCGAATATGAGGCTGAAAAATATGGTTTTGATCCCTTGCTTCAGTTTGCCTTAATTCGTCAGGAAAGCTTATTTGAGAGCTTCGCGACCTCATATGCAGCAGCCCAGGGATTAAGCCAGGTCATTCCCGATACAGGCGCCTATATCGCTCAGGGGTTAAACTGGCCCGATTTCCGTAACGAAGATCTATACAAGCCCTATGTTGGCATTGCTTTTGGCGCTTATTACTTAGATCAGCAGTTGGATGCTTTTGAAGGTGATGTCGCAGCGGCGTTGTCAGCCTATAACGGCGGTCCTGGCAACGCGGCCCGCTGGTTTGAACAGGCTGGTCACGATATCGATCTATATCGTGAGGTTGTTGACTTTTCCGAGACAAGAGAATATATAGACAGAATATACGAAGGTCATACAATCTACCGCTTCCTCTATGGTCGCTAACCGAATCAGCCTTCTCCGCTGAAGATAGAATTACCTCTCCGTTATGTAAAGTTCATTATGAAACAAGATTTTGATTGGCGATCCGAAGATGATTTATATGTAGAGAAGAAACATGATAAACCTGGTAACCAGCCAGGATTCAGATTCTCCAAATGGTTGTTGATCGTCTTGACTGCTTTATCAATCATTCTAGGAACATTGGTTATAGTACAACAGCTTCAGAAGGTTGTGGCGCAAACAGCTTCTTCAACCGAAGATGAAGTTGAACAGAGTTTGAACTTTCTGCTTGAGGCCCAAGAGTTGGGGGATTTGGAGCTGATTTCAAGTTTAATTTCCGGCCGTGATGCGCAATGGGCAGAGGATCAGCTGCTGTTGATGGAAGAAAGGCTTTTCATAGATCGGATGCAATTTGGACTGGATCTGATGGGCAATTCTGAACCAGGCCCATCCATCATAACGATCTCGCCAGATCTTAACGAGGTCGTTCTGGAACGGACATTTTCTTATAAGGTAAAGGGGGCATCCAGCGATGTAGATACAGTAGATCTTAAACAGCTGTTTATTTTTCGAATGGGACGGGATCGCTGGCTCTTATCACCACCGGATAGGGGGTTCTGGGGAGCGGAATCTCGCATAGATGGGCGATATTTTACCGTAATCTATCCCGAAAGGGACGGGGAGTTTATCAAGCGGCTTGCGGCCGATCTTGAAGGTACAGTTGTTGCCGCCTGTCCAGTCTTGAAGGCATTGTGCACCGATCAGCTAAACCTAACGATCCAATTTTCTGACGATCCCCAACTGATTTACCGGTGGGGACGCCCGGACCATATTCTTATAAGCGACCAATTAATTTTTCTGCCAACATTGTCATTGTTCGGCCGTCCAACGGATGATGCAGGATACAGAGCCACCTTTCGACTTTTTTCTGAAATCCTGGTTCGGGGGCTATTGGACCAACAAGCGCAGGATGCCTGCTGCAATAAACCAGGATTCTACACAGCCTTATCTAATGAGCTGCTAAACAAATTGGGATTTAGTGAGGCGGGATATGGCGCCGAGTTCCAAGCGTCCCAGGATTTAAGCTTCTTGTTCGAGTTATGGCAGCGGGATGCCGATGGTGAGGAGTTGAAGAAAAGTGAACTTCGCGAAATTCAGGCCTTTATCAAGGATGTCGTTGAGGGATTAAGCGCTGACGAAATTAGTGATATTGCCCAAAAAATGGTGCGAACAGAAGATTTTTGGGGATGGTTATTCGAGGTTAATCCCTCACTTTTAGATAGCAGGAGATTACCAATTTCATCTATACTTTCCCATATTTAAGCGCGACATTCTTTATTAACCTTTGCGAAAATTCGGGATTTCCAGATAGGAAATTCCGGACAGCTTCAGAGCTTGACAAACAGCAGGCCGCTTCTGCATCATAGTGACAACACAATAAGTTTATGACTTATCACTTCATTTGAGCCGAACAGCTAATGAACGACTTCGATTGGGAAACTGAAGAAGAAG
Source organism: Anaerolineae bacterium (assembly GCA_036985655.1). Taxonomy (GTDB): domain Bacteria; phylum Chloroflexota; class Anaerolineae; order Promineifilales; family Promineifilaceae; genus UBA11865. The sequence goes on from BTQB01000282.1 coordinate 3,488, forward strand.
GCAAACTATCCCCGCATCTTTTAAAATCGACAGCAGCCCACCGGCGTGGACGAGTCGTCGCTGTTGCTGCTATCTTAATTATGCTGCTCGTTGCTGCGGTAGCCGTCACGTGGCGATTGAAAAATCAGGCGGAAATCCAGGCAAAACAGGTAGAAGTAGACATAATATCTGCTTATAGGATTTGGAAAGAGGCTGTAAGCCAGTCGGACCGCGAGCTTCTGAACTCAATCATCGTTGGTGAAGATCCTCGATGGACAGCGACTCAGCGCCAACTCATAGAGACGGGTCTCATTTTTGAGCGGCAGGGATTTGGTCTCGATGCAATTGCACCCTATTCACTACCAGAGAATCCGGTTTATGAATTGCAGGATAATTGGCGCAGTGCGGAACTGTTTTTTACCCATGAATATCGAACAGGAACAGAGATGTTAGGAGCTGACCT
>BTQB01000283.1:0-3927 GCA_036985655.1 Anaerolineae bacterium
GAATTCACATAAGGCATTTTTAAAAACAACATAATTATGGCGGCACGCGCCAGTATGGGAATGGTTAATATTGCCGTCCACCCGGGAATCGTTGACAGAATCGTATCCAGACTGGCAAACTTTGCGATCAACACCAACGTAACGGCCACCACCGCTGCCATCCCGTTGTGTGGATCCTTGAGTATTTCCATGGTTCGCTCTTGGCTACCACGGCCACCAAACCAGGCATCTACGCTGTTAGCGAGTCCGTCAAGGTGTATGGCGCCGGTGATCACAACCCATACCACCAACAATAACGCCGCTTGCAGACTGCTCGACTGGGTAGGCAGTAACGCATAAAAAATCAGCATCAAACTGCCCATGACCAATCCAACAGCCGGATAGAACAATATTGAATGCCCCAGTTCCGTATCGGTCGGCTGAATCTTCCTGGAAACCGGAACGCGTGTCAGGGCCTGAACTGATATCAGGAATGCATGCCACCATGAAATCATAAGCTCGCTCCATGAAATATTAGCTGCGGGAATACTTTGTCTCCCGCCTCGCTCAAACAAATCCGGCTTAACCCTGCGCCGGGAATCTTGATACGGTAGGTATTGGCCAGCGGCATTTCCAGTACGTGGCGAAGAATCATTCGTATCACCCCGGCATGCCCGACTACCAGTATGTGTTTGTTCTTATATCGATCAATAATCTCGTCCCATACACCGATCACCCTATCACAAAAATCTGCCAGGGGTTCAGCACCGGGTGGCACATTGTTCTCGGGATCCGCCCAGAACTTAAGTAGTATTTCAGGATCTTTTCTGGTTAATTCTCTGGCAGTCTGCCCTTCCCACTCCCCAAAACCAATTTCCTTCAGCTGGTCACAGGATTCCAGCGGTATGGCGTGACGTTGCGCCAACGCCTCTGCAAAATCAATACAGCGTGACAAACTTGAGGACACAATCACATCCCACGGACACTGATCCCCGACGGCGGCTGTCATCTGATTCCAACCCTTTTCGGTCAATGGATCATCCTGCTGACCACGATACTTGCGGCCACCCACCGACTCGCCATGTCGCAATAAGTCTATGGTGGTAATTGCCAATAGCCTGTTCCTGCGTTTTCGCTCTTGTGTATTCGAAATATCCGTTAGCCTAACGCCCGCCGATATCGCGGCCAGTCAAAATGCGGACCCGGATCGGTTTTACGCCCCGGCGATATATCTGAATGACCGTAAATCCTTTTACTGTTAATCGCAGGATAGGCCTCCATAACCGACTTCGAGAGCCTCACCAAGCTTTCATACTGAGCATCTTCAAAGGGTTGATCATCACAACCTTCAAGCTCAATCCCGATTGAAAAATCATTAACGCAGCTACGTCCTTCACATTGCGATTCACCCGCATGCCAGGCCCGTTTGTCTAACGGAACAAATTGAACCATTTCCCCGGTTCTTCGAATCAGTACATGGGCGGATACTTTCAAATCCTTTATTTCTTCAAAACAGGGATGCTCATCGGGATCAAGACAATTGCTAAACAACTGCTCAATGTGCTGGCCACCAAATTCACCCGGCGGCAAACTGATGGCATGAATAATCAGGACTTCAGGTACACAACTCCCGGGACGGTTGTCACAATTTGGTGAGCCAACAAAGGGAATCCTTTCGATCAATCCATCTGAATTATTTACCTTCACGTGCTTAATCATTCTCAACCAATGATTGGGGTAGGATCAATAGAAGAATTAGGATTTATTTAGCCTGGTCTGCTCGTTCACAAAACGCGTATTGATACCCGAGAGCCGTCCAGTAGACTTAGAAAAATTATGTAATTTACAATTAAACTCTAAATTCATCTCGATTGATGATTGATGGCTATCCAATTGCTTTGCGATTTGGTTAGCATGGCTTTCAATTATTGATTCGGTAAAATATAAGTTATCCACAACCTCCCCCGATTTTATCGTCATTTTCTTAAGTCGCGGAGATTTTTGATAGGCACCTCCGCACTGAAATTCTAGCTCAGCTCGATCTAGCTCGATCTCAAAGGGGGACAAATTGATCATCTGAAGCCATATCTGGAAGGAGGCCAGCTCGCCCAAATTAACCGTTACATTTTCATGTCTCGGGCGTATATCGACTAGAATCAAATCTGCTAGCCGACTCTTAGTGAAAATCTTTCTAAGAATGAAACTGGGAAGCCAAGTAAAAAACCTCCATATCGCTGATATTGATATCACTTCCAAAATTTAACACCCCTATATTTTACTAATTTTCTGGTTCCGTCCAGCCTCTTCTATCCACTTAACAATATCCCCAAAATCTTTGCCATCTACATTAGACTCACTAAGAATAAAATCCCTGCCCCCTCTTGTGAAGGTGGACGTTGTGACTAATACACCTATATTCGCCTTTGTTCCCTCATGGCTAACCGTGCCTAATAGCGTTCTCAGTAACCCCGGTCCTACCTTATTGTTTTTAGCGTACCTCTTACACTCGAACACAAACATAACGGGTATGCCATGTATGTGTTGCGTAGCAAGAACATCCCTCCCGCCATCGCCTGACCTGGGGGTTAGTATGATGTCATTAAAACCAAGATTACCTATCAAATCAGCAATAAGCTTTTCGAATTCTCGAGGCGAGAGGTCGTGCATTAAATCAGGATTGACCGCAATAGCATCCATAATCTTGTAGGGTAAATAATCAACGCGGGCAATACGCTCTTCTGCATCCTCTGGAAGAATCAGCTCTACTTCATCACTTTCAGATGCGCCCTCCTCTGTTGATTCTGGATAACTAAAATCAAAATCACCAAGAAAACGCATGTCGCCGCGTAAACCTTCAAGAATATTATCTATCGAGGATGGAGGATTTAAAGCGGCTAAAATAGCCTGGATCTTATTGTCTAAGTTAGATGTGTCTAGCGCACTGGAGATATGTTTAAGACTGTTAAACGATTCCGCAGAAAGTTTTATTGCTGGAAGATCAAATATCGGCAAATCAAGAGCTTTAACTGTCGGCAGAGTAAAAGCGCTGATAGAACGCATTAATTCATCCTGGTAAGCAAAAGTTTTTACAAGTTTACTAAAACTCGCTAATTCGACGGTTCGAAAGGCGTCACTGTGTGCTGCCGTTACCTGCGCTATCGCCTTACTAATTTCTAAGGTTGGTCGCATACTTTCGTGGCGGTGAAACTGCAGTTCTGCGGCTTTGGCCATATATTCCCTTAAACCAGAGCGCTTGCTGATAGACTCGACTAAGCGCTTAGCTTGGGTCATAGATTCGCTAATGCCAGTTAGCGCGCGGACAGATGCGGTTATTTGCGCAGAAGCCACTACCGATTTAAGACCAGCGGACTTTAATTTTAAATTCTTCTTCACAGCGTCACCTAATCGGGGTGTTTTGTTTAGCTAGATACAAACATTCAGTATGCCGCTCGAAGTTTATATGTCAACACACTAACTCAGGATATTAGAAGCGAATGCGGAAGAACCCTGCACTTCAGTTGCTCTTTGGGGGTTTCTGGCCGTTTCGCGAAAGTGTTATAAACTACTATTTTTATGGTGCCGGAGAGAGGAGTCGAACCTCCGACCTACGCATTACGAGTGCGTTGCTCTACCAACTGAGCTACTCCGGCGAAGGCCGCGAGTATAAGACTTTTAACTTCAGGGAACCAATTAATGCGCTAGTTAGCAGCCTGGCGCATCCTGACCACCACATCAACACCTTCCAGTTCCGCGCCTTCGGGCAAAGCAGGAATACCGGATACGATCAGGTCATTGGCATCAATGTCGGTAAGCTCACCGGTACTAATATTATATAAGTGGTGATGCGGTTCGATATTGGGATCGTAGAAAATCTTGTTCGGATCAGCGATCACTTCGCGGACAATCCCGTGCCTGGCAAACAGGCCAAGCGTATTGTAGACCGTCGCC
>BTQB01000284.1:0-3926 GCA_036985655.1 Anaerolineae bacterium
CGACGATCAGATCGAGGGCTGGGGACGTTTATTGCTGCAAAACGCAGTGCATGATTGTATTTGTGGCGTGAGTATTGACCAGGTTCACGAAAAGATGGAATACAGCTACCGTAATGTATTCGACGAGATACAGGCTGATGTACGGCGTTCTCTGGTCGCCATATTGCGCGATTTCGCCCCGGGCCAATATGCGGCCAGTACAAATCCCTTTTCCGTAGAAAGTTGGCAGCTTACAGGTGATGAATTAGTCAGAGTGCAGACTGAAGGCATTGGTATTTGGCCCGTTGGCGAGAGGATACCGGTTCAGCGTGTCAATGAAACGGTTGAATCATTCTCCTGGCGTAATGAGTACTATGAGGCCAGCATCGGCGCCGATGGCGTGGTTAGGGTTGGCGAACGAGCCTTTGGCGTTCTAGTGGTATCAAGCGAACATGGCGATACTTATTCAGACGAGTTGGGTGAACGCTTGGGAATCATAAAGCCAGTCAATCCCATAATGGTCGTCGAAAGAAGCGCCCAACACTGCGTCCTGGCCTTCAGCGGTGAATGGCATAATGAGCATGTCCAGGTCACAGCGGCGATACAACTACACTTTGACCGTTCCCCGCTGCTGCGCTGGCAGATCGACCTCGATTCCCGCGGCACCGACCTGAGGGTTGAGATACTTTTTGAGACCGACCAACAAGGCGACATATTTGCCGGTATGCCTTTTGATGTAGTAAAGCGTCCCGTATGCGATACCGATTTGTTGCCACGCCAACTACCCGTCGAGTTGGCCAACGTACTGCTAGGGCAACGAGAACTGGGGGCAGTTTCCACATTCCCCTTTCACGACTTTGTAGCCGTGTCCGATGCAGAGACGACGGTGGCCATCCTGGCAAAAGGTATCCACGCTTATGCCGCTTCCGCCGATGGTACAGTAGCACTTACACTGCGGCGGGCAGTTGAGTGGCTAACAAAAGCCGAACTACAGGGCCGTATCGGCGATGCGGGCCCGTTCTTCTACGTTCCTGACGGCCGCTGCGAGCGCGACGTGCGGCACGAGGTCGCCGTTGTTATTGGCCATTTCCCGGCCGACTCGATGACTCTTCAACGATTCAATGCCGCCTTTCAAAACCCCCCTCTGCTGGTGCAGTGGAAAGGCAATGGCGCTCAAAGGGACTGGCAGCTACTGCATGAAAATATGCCCTTGAGCAGCCTGCAAATTCGGGAGGGCGCCATATTGGCCCGTTTTTACAATCCCACCTCACAAATGCAGCCCCTCGCGAAAGCCCATCCCAGCACGGATGTGTGGGGCAAAATAGGCGCGAAGATTGACGCCATTCCACCAAAAAAGATCTTCACAGTAAAGGTGGAGCAAGTGATTCCAAAAGGGATCGAGGGTCTAGATGGTGATGGCCTGGTATCGATTGCCCTGCCGCGGTGGCGAGTTGGCCAAAACAAGGGATTGCCCGATGCTGCCGTGCTGGCATGGATAAAGGAAAAAATCGCAGCTCTTAAATTAGAACTGTCAGAAGTAGCCGCCCAAGTATCGGGAAGCCGGGGAAAGGAAAAGCTTCATCTGCAACACCAATACTACATATTGGACCGCAAACGACTTGAACTCCAACTGTCCCTTCTCCTCAACCAGCGTAAACTCGAGGAAAAAGGCGCTTTGCGCTACGAATATTTGTATCAACCAGATGACGAGATTGCCTCCATTGGCTTCAACCTTAATCGTCTGCGCATCAAACGGCGTATTTTTGACTACGTTGTGCAGGCATTATAGATAGTCACCCGGCTCAAGCCTGGCCGATATGTCACTGATGAGTGCCTATATCCAGGGCAACTGAATCCAGGATCGGAAATGTCGTTAATTAATCTCTGTGCGAACTAAAATCCAAAATCCTAATGCCTTGTTGTTTAACCCTTACCAAGATCATCGTGATGCATTACCTTGCGCCTGTGACCAGGGGACAAAATGTACATGTAAATTCCAAGAATTATCGATAACAATATGGCGCTGCAAATAGGAGCTCACTCGAGAGCAACTGGGTTAAGGTTCCTGTGCTTTCCTGCCTAAAGTTAGACAACAAACGCCGAACGTAGCGCAGAAATAGACTTAAAATCTCTCCAGTTTGCTGGCCTTTTATCCGTCCTGCCAAGACTTCATTCAATACCAGCAGTCGTTTCTGTTCCTTGTTGTTCAATGTCACCTTTTTTTTCATAAGGGTGACATTTTCCCTTTTCAATTAATGGGTGACACAATCGCTGAACAATAACACAGTTCGATTATCCTCTTGACATCCCACATGAACGGTTCTACAATTTAAACGTTCTAGTTAAACGTTTAACCTTCTACTCTATTGAATATTTTCTACAATGCTGCGGTGGTAGGTAGTTAGGTGGATATTAAAGACCTTCCCGTTAAAGAGGTAGCCGACTTGTATGAGCGGGATCCGGTGGAGATCGAGCAGGTTTATCAGGCCTGGTTCCAACATCGAGCCGGTAGAAAGCGTACGCTGGTCCCCGATATCCGGCTGTTAGCCAGCCTCTCCAATCTCTCCACAGCCTCTGTTTCAAATTTTTTGAGGAATAAGCCCGGAAGTCTTTCAGAAACAAATTCTCGGCGTTTAGCTGCCTTGGTGGACCTGTTAGGCTACGTACCCAGCAGCGCTGCACAAAGTCTTCGCGGTCGGAATACGAATGCCATAGGCATCGCAGCGCCGCTGTCGAGCATCAGTCCCGATTTCTACCTGGAAATACTTTCAGGAATCAAAGTGGAAGCAGAGCAGTGTGGCTACCAGCAGCTCATTTTTGATGTAACAACAGAAGAAGCCAGAGATGATTTCTTCGGCACATTGCCTTTTCTTGGGATAGTGGACGGCCTGATAGCGATTGGACTATTCATCAACGAGAACCGCCTTCGTATTCTGAACAGGTATAAACTGCCGATAGCTGTTGTTCACAACCGGCTGGTGTCTCCACCGGTGGTGACGAACGTACTCACTGAAAATGAATCCGCATTTCAAGACCTGATTGATCATCATCTCATCAAACATCATGGCTATCGGAAGTTGGCGCTGGTTACATTGGGAACCTCCAATCCACTAAAAATGGGAGATGCTGGACGGCCGGATTGGAGTAGAAATGCTCGTATTAATGCCTACCGAGATGCGCTGCAGCTAAACGACATTCCTTTTGACGAGCGGCTAATGTTCGAGGTTTGCGAACACTCTTTTAAAGAAGGTTATAAGGCATTTAATGATATAGAGAAGCTAAACCAGGTTCTGCCCCCTGATGATGGCGTCCAGGCCATTGTCTGTACTTCTGATACCTTAGCGGCCGGCGTTCTCACTGCCGCCAGGAGAAAGGGTAAAGACGTGCCGGTTACCGGTTTCGACAACCTACCCTTGGCTGAATTGCTCGACATCACGACCGTAGACCAACGAGCGAAGGACGTAGGCAGCCTGGCATTTCGACATCTATTTGAGGCTCTTGCACACCGATCACGAAATGATGAACTTCCTCCTCTGGTGGAAGAAGGGATCAAAATGCAGGTTGTCTTACGGTGTTCGTGTCGATGCCCGAATTAGAAGGAGAATGAAACTTGCCGGATCGTGGCCAACCGGATTCTAGATTTGCCGTTTACCTGATCCCTCCCTATAGAGTGGCACATATGGTGGACGAGATACATAGGGTGATTCACAAGCAGTTCGGTTTCATGGCGGCCGATCAGTTTCAAGTCCATGCGACTATCAAAGGTTTCTTCAAGAAGACCGACGGCCCGCTGGAGCCATTAATTGAGCGACTGGACGCCGCCTTAGAGGAGCAGCGGTCGTTTCCGGTTCACTTCAATGGTTATCATATGGCACATATTGGATTCGGATTAGATGTTTCCCGCCTGGGCCAAGAGGTGAATCCGGCGATGCTGGAACTGCGAGAAC
>BTQB01000285.1:0-3920 GCA_036985655.1 Anaerolineae bacterium
GCGAACACGAGCTCGGCTTGTTCGGCCACCACCGGATCGAATTGGTAGAAGCTGCTCAGGACGAGATCAACTGCCTCTTTGAAACTATATTGCCGGTCCGCCTCAATGACCGGGGCATAAATATCATATCGACGCAGTCGTTCCATACCCAACCATTTCGCTTTTAGACGATAGTAACGTTGGAACAACGGGGTATTCAGCCGGCACACTTCTAGCAACGTTTCAATTACATTACCTGGGATATCATTGGATAGATTTCGCACGGCGATTGGCGAATCGTAATGTCTTAACTGGACCTGTTCGCTGTGCCAATCCATTACCCGGTATTGGTAGATCTGACCAATGACACTTTTATCCTGCTCATAATGCCGGAAATGTTCCTGGTAGGCAGCCTCACGAATGGCTGGATCCGCATGGTAGAAATAGGATCTGAGCTCTTCCCGGTTCAATTCCAAACTCTGGCCATCAACTTCTAAATTGTAGATGTACCGGTCGGTTATGGTGGTCAGGACTGTTATTAATGCTTGAGAGCCGTTCACATCTTTCAGGTTGATCACCTTTTCTTCAGCTTCGCTTAATGTAAACGGCCGTTCTTTTCGAAGCGCTTTCAGCCAGTATCTAAAATCCCCCGCTCCCTCTGTAAGCTCTTGTGCAAAATTGTCATCCAGCCGCTTCCACCACAGCTTGAAGAAAAGGGTCCGGTTCACTGCATCAGCAGCCACCTGTCGAATTTTAGCCAGGTTCGTCTGCGCCTGTTGATCTTGTGTATCTGCTGCGAAACGCAGGCTGGCATAACCATACAGCCGGGACAGCAAGCGATCCAAATTCTCATAGGCCCAAATGATGCTTATTACTGTTTCGCTGTTTATCGTATCAGAGAGTTGGGATCGATATATTTCAAATTCGGACACCCTCTCTTCTATTTGTTCCAGCGCTTTCACTACATCCGGAGAGTCAAACCCATCAAATAGATCCCCCAAGTTCCAGTTTTCCTGTTTATAATTCCTATCGGCCATATTATTCTCCTTTTAAAATAGGACGCGGATTAACACGGATGACCACGGATTTTTTCATCTCTGTTGGTGTGTGTCAGCTCATAAAAACTCCTCAACTGAGCCTTTTTCGCCGTATCTATCAATGGCCCTCACCTTCTAAACAAGACGTTGATCGTCTTCGATATGCTGTCTCAATTTAATTATCCGTCCTGCCGGCGTAAATCCCTTCTTCAAATTGACATTCGGGTAAATCAAGGTGTGCGGTCCTACCAGACAGCCCGGATTTAATACAGAATTACAGCCGGTCTGGACCCCATCCCCTAAAATCGCGCCGATTTTTGCCAACCCGGTGTCGAATTCTTCCCCATCAATAAATATTTTTACCGTCGGCCGCTTGCCCGTTTCCGGATCTTTCAAGCTTAATATAGTCAGGTTGCTGAGCTTTGTGCCTGCCCCCAGATTCGTACCCATCCCCAGGACACTATCGCCCAAATAATTGAAATGCGGGGCATGGGCACGAGCCATTAACAGGCTGTTCTTTGCTTCACTCGCATGCCCTAACAGCGATCCTTCCAGCATTATAACGTTTTCACGAACGAAAGCGCCATGGCGCACTTCAACCCCAGGTCCAATGTAAGCTGGTCCGAGAATGTAAGCACCCGGGTGAATCACCGCACTCTCACTGATGAAGTTCGCCCGCTCACTCACATAAGCTCCGGGTCTAATTTCTCCCCGAATATCTGACTTTCCTCCCGTAAATAGTTCAGTCAGCTTCTTTAATTTTGGCAGGACATCCCAAATAAAGTCGCATCCGGTAAACAATTCGTCCGCCAATGGGTCGCTCAGATCAAAAAAATCCTTTGGTTCAATCATCTAAATCACCTGATAGATAAGTCTCCAACACAGAATCCTTATGTCGCCATATTTTATGCCTTCTACATTCTTCTACGGGCTCCAAAATGAATGGAAATATCCCAGGTTCCTATTATGACCTCATTTTGTTTAATTGTGGAAAATGGTATTCACAGGAACGGCCGTAAGGGCTCCACCAGAAACCGTATGGCGGCCCGCTCCTGTCGAAAAATCTATGTTTGAGGATTGAAATAATGATTACCGTGGCTCCACTAAAAAACGAATTGCGGTCCGCTCCTGATCATCTATCAATACTTCAGTAAAGGTGGGCACACATATAATATGCACATCTTCCTCTGCAAGATATCCTCTAGCGATGGCGATGGCTTTGACGGCCTGGTTGACGGCCCCGGCGCCAATGGCTTGTACCTCGACTCGCCCCGATTCGCGCATGACGCCCGCAATCGCGCCCGCAACTGATGCTGTTCGTGACCTTGCAGACACTTTTATTAAGCTCATGGTATTCCTCCATGTGATGTCAGTGTCAGAGTGCCAGGTTGGAGGGCTGATTCTCTCCTGCTCCTTGGAATTCTAGTCACTTTCAGCGATTATTGTCAAGCGACCAGCCATTTTGTTCGATAACCCGTTATAAAAATGGCTGTTGGACCACTTTTTAGCCCATCAATTGCAAATGTGTGCTGTTACATTGGCAGGGCACTTTTGTGTCCTCCTTAGGCACATCATTGCGAATCTGCAGTCGTTCTTTTATCAGGCATAAATCTGGAAGGGAGCACTATATATGGCCTAAAGGTATTTGATACCAGCACAAATATGGGCCTCCTGCCCATTGAATAGGTTAAGCTTAAAGCTTGTTAAGCTTTAAGCTTCGGCCAATCTAAAAAAAAAGAATCTTTTAACCCAGGTTACGTCAAGAACTATTGCGATACGATAGGCCCATTGTTAGAATCAACCTAAGCTTGTTCGATAGTACTCGTGTACTATTCGTCTACCCATCGATTCGGAAACAGTGCGGTCCTCAGAGTAGGGTGTAAATAGCGTTTCCCTGGGAGCCAATTAGGTAGGGTCAGACATAAGCATGAATTGATAGATTTTTGGTCTCGATGATATATCGAGTCTGTGGTTAGTGCTTGGTACAAGGCGCTTGCCCCCGTGGAGAGGATGGAAAGGGATTGTGCGAATGAATGCTGACATCGCCTGGAAAGCAACTTTAGGGGAATTGGAGTTACAGATGACCAAGGCTACTTTCACCACCTGGTTGAAAGACGCTAGGCTTCTGACTTTTGATGAGGATGAGTTTGTCGTCGGAGTGCGCAATGATTACGCAAAAGATTGGCTGGATAACAGGCTTAGTGATACGGTAAAACAAACGTTGTCAACTATTGTCGGCCGGCCTATAACAGTCCGCTTCGTGGTCTGGTCAGACGAGATAATTGCACCTGCTGCTCCCGCTTTGAACCATCACCCAACAGCCAGCCCAACCAGCAAACGCGATTTAACATTGATAGACAATTCTATGGTAAGCAGCAACGGCCATTTGAACACCCGTTACACATTCGCCAATTTTATTGTTGGCCAAAGCAACCGGTTGGCTCATGCGGCCGCTCTCTCCATCTCCGACCAGCCAGGCTCCACCTATAATCCTTTGTTCATTTACGGTGGCGTTGGGCTTGGGAAGACCCATTTATTGCATGCTATTGGCCATCGCTGTTTGGAGAATGGCTACAATGTTCGCTACGTGTCGTCAGAGACGTTTACAAACGAATTGATCCAATATATTCGAAGCCAAAATATGGCCGATTTTCGGGAACGCTATCGAACCGTAGACGTTCTGCTCATAGATGATATTCAATTTATTGCTGGGAAGGAGAGCACTCAAGAAGAGCTGTTTCACACTTTCAACGATCTGCATAGTCGTGGAAAACAAATCGCGCTATCCAGCGATCGGCCGCCTAAAGCCATGGCTACCCTGGAGGAAAGGCTGCAATCCCGGTTCGAATGGGGCTTGATGGCTGATATTCAGCTTCCTGATCTTGAAACCCGGATGGCCATCCT
>BTQB01000286.1:0-3914 GCA_036985655.1 Anaerolineae bacterium
AAAGATCTAACTTTTAATGTTGGTACTGCTGCAGGTGGAACAGTTCTAAACCGGGTTCCACATATGGCGGCAGCCAGCGGTGAGGCCAGGGCCTTTTCACCAGATGTGTTAGAGTACGGAATGAACCAATTGCTGTCTCTTGAACGTTCTGAAACTGTTCGCAGCTTAATAGGCAATTTCCCCTGTACAGTTGACATCGAGATCTTGGGTAAATGGCAACCCTGGCCCAGCAATCAAGATTCCGAAAAGCTGTTTTCGTTCTGGCAAGAAAGCGCTAGTGTCATGGGCTATGAGGTGATCGAGGAGAAGCGGGGTGGCCTAAGTGACGGAAACTGGCTTTGGGATACCATGCCGACCCTGGATGGATTGGGCCCATCCGGTGGTAACGCTCACTGCTCCGAGCGAAGTGACGATGGGAGCAAAGACCAGGAGTTTGTGAGAATATCATCCTTTATTCCTAAGGCCACGCTAAATGCTCTGGCATTATATAATCTGTTTAAATAGGACTGATCCTGCTTAAGTCGCTGCTGCAAGGATGCAGCTTTAGTAATTGAGAGGGTAAAATGAGTGATGATACGATTAAGACGGCAAAAAACGGCAAGCGTCCACCACAAGATCGAACTGGGATCGAAATCGGTAGGCAGCTAATAGAAGATTGGGAGAAAGCACAACCGGATAACTATTTCAGCGCCGATATTGGCTTTCAACGAGGTTTAGAATACCAGTGGGGCAGCGAAGAGTACAAAAAGCATGTTTCTCAACTAAATAATTTTGGAGCGAAGATAGCGAAGATCGTCGATCCCCTGGTTCGTGTTGCTAGTCTTGATGAAAATCTGCCCAGATTGGAGCGGTTCGATAGTCGAGGGGAAAGAATTGAGGAGGTCATATTTCATCCCAGCCACCATGAGGCTGGCCAGATTATTTATGGATCGGGGATGATGTCCCTTTACGGCCGGCCTGGAAATAATCTTCTTTCTCTGGCCCTTTTCTACCTATCGAGCCAAAATGGCGAGGCTGGTCATAATTGCCCGCTGGCTTGTACTGCAGGCCTGATAAAAGCCCTGCAAGCATTAGGATCAGGAAGGTTGAAAGAAAGATATCTTCCCCAACTTCTTGATTCAGATTACAGGACCCACTTTCATGGCGCCCAATTTTTAACTGAAATCCAGGGTGGATCTGACGTTGGAGCCAATGCGACTACTGCTGAGTTAATAGACGATGAAACAGGAACCTGGCTGCTGAACGGAGAAAAGTGGTTTTGCTCGAATGTTACCGCTGACCTGGCCTTAACTACCGCGCGTGTCCCCGGTCAGGGGAAAGGTACAAAAGGGCTGGGTCTCTTTCTATTGCCAAGATTATTGGAAGGTGATCGACTTAATAATGTTTACATAAGGAGATTAAAAGTCAAATTCGGAACCCGTTCGATGGCCACGGCTGAATTGGAACTTAGGGATGCAGTCGCCTACCAGTTAGGTCCAGTAGAGCATGGATTTAAGAACATAATGATCTATGTCATCAATACATCCAGGGTCTATAATGCAGTGGGAGTGGCGGGAAGTGCTCGAAGAGCTTATCTCACAGCCAGAAGTTACGCCGAACACCGAACGGCTTTTGGGGGCCCGCTGATACACTTTCCTATTGTTCAGGATATGCTGGCAAACATGCGAGCTGATGTGGCTGCCTTGCTTTCCGGGACGCTTCATATCGTTAAATTATTAGATGATTTGGAGATTGGTGAGGGAAATCAGAACACTGAGGGCTTTCTGAGGATGGCCATTAATCTTAATAAATACCGCTCTTCGGTGCTGGCCACCAATGTAATCATTAAGGCAATTGAATTGTTAGGTGGCAATGGTGCAATAGAGTCATTTTCAGTTTTACCCCGTCTCCTTAGGGACAATATTGTTTATGAAAATTGGGAGGGCACCCACAATGTCCTGCTAGCCCAGGTGCAGAGAGATATTCGACGCTATAGATATGACAAACCTTTCTTTAAAGCCATTAGTCGGCTGTTGACCAACGTAGGGGATGAGGGCCATTTTGGGGAAGGCCATGACCTTTTACAGCAAATGGAAAGTGAAATAGAAGAGATCCTAAAGATGGATGAGTTGACGGCCGCAATCTATTTTCGGCCGTTTATGGATCGACTTACCGATCTATATTATGTGGCTACTCTGGCCTCTGAGGGGGCCTGGGAGAGTGCAGAGAAGAAGGATCGTACAAAAATGCAATTGGCCGGGCTGTTTTTCAACCGGCATATTGTTGGTAAAGAACCGAAAGATGTGGCCTTTTATGACGATTTAGTTAGCCGCCTTTGTTAGCATTCCTCGTAGTAACGATCACCGGCGCAGCTCCGGCAGAGGATTAGATTCTCCTGGACTATTTCTCGTTCGTTGATGATCTCTTCGTTACAAATTTGACACACTGCCCTGGCTTCTGGCTTGCTGAGGATATCTGAAACATTTCTTGTGAGATGCACTTCCCTAATCGTAATCAGATCCTGATCTGGCATGAGCTTGTATGCATCCAGATATGCATGCCACGGGCTTTCCGCTACGGGATTAAGACTAATAGCAATTGCCCTTGCTCTTGGTGATGGAGATGTCCTGATAGACCGGCCGTCAAGAGTATCAATCAGGGTCGCAGCTACTTTGCCATGGTCAACGACGCGCAAGGTGCGTTTTCCAACAGAGCAGCCAGTAGCAACAGCGACGCCATCCAATCCACAGCCATCAGTTTCCATGATCGTTAAGAGACGCTTGTCCTTATTTAAGAATCTTGGTCTATATCTTTCGTCGATAAATCCCAGTTCCTTTAGACCAGCTAATCCCATTCGTACACCTAAAACCTGTCGAGGACAGAGATGGTGGTGCATGCTTGCGGATTCTTGTAAGAATTGGGCTATGAAATCTGGCTCGGGAAAATTATGTTCTCGCCTCATTAATAATCGGTTTGATTAGTTGCGGTTTTCTAACACCAGTTGGAAGAAACAATATGAGCAGAGTTTATCATTATTTTGGACATTGTTCATTGACCTGTATGCTTATTATCTGAAACTAATTTGATTATGATTGAACCAGGCCAGAAGATGAAGGGATCGGGCGTGATTGTTTTACTCCTTCTATTCATTGCCGCCTGTTCGGATGTTGAGCTTGAGACCAGTAGACCAACTAATTCGCCTGTAATCATGCCAACTGACGCGCCCATCATCGATTTGAAGATTACTATTAAACCCACGGCCACAATCGAAGAAATTAGTCCATTGGTGTATTCCACACCTACTTCTACCTTGGAGCCAACGCCAACATATCCTTCCTATGTCATTATCTCTGGTGATACTTTGGTGGATATTGCTGCTCGATTAGGCGTATCTGTCACTGATATTGAAGCAGTGAATCCCGGCATAAAAGCCGAGCTTCTATCCGTGGGGCAAGCGATCAACTTACCTCCAATAGAGGTTAAAACTCCTGAAGCTCCACCTGGTGATGAATTCGACCCTGGTTCAGGGCTTGAGGTGTTAGGGTTAGCGAATTATGTCGCCCCCGTTGATAATTTGTGGGTGCTGGGTGCAGTAAAAAACAATTCAACTGAATCCCTAGGAAATGTAAAAGTTGACATAACGCTCTTGTCTAGCGATGGACAGATCTTAGCGTCACAAGATATCTTGACCCAGCCTGATATCATCTTCCCTGGAGAAATGAGTGCTTTTGCTGCCCTTTTTGAGAATCATCTGAGCGACGATTTTTTTGTCGAAGCTTCTATAAGCAATCAAAGGTTAGAAATAGATCCTAGATTTCTTTCAATCGATCTGAACCTGGAAGATAGCAGTGTTAGCACAGAGGGTTTAGTAATCTCCTATCAGGGTTCAGTTGTCAATTCAGGTTCTGACAGCGTGGGCGACATCATCGTACTGG
>BTQB01000287.1:0-3907 GCA_036985655.1 Anaerolineae bacterium
GTCCAGGTTGGCGCTCTTTGGCCAGGGTGCATCCTGACTTAATAACCAATCAATACCCGCAACCACGTCCATGAGAATTGCCCAATTTTCCTCGTGCTTTTCCTGGTCATATTCCAGGCGAACTTGTAGGGGCGGTTCAAGTGGGTACCAGTAGGTCAATGATATGTTTGCTGGATCGAAGGACCGGCCAATTGCCCCTCCCCCTTCTGACACCAGGGCCAGGTAAAGTCGCGTTTGCATATCCTGCCATAAGCTGGCCCTGTCTGGGGGATGAACCGTTGATTTCCAATCATAGATATGAGCCCCATCTTCACCAACAATGAGTAGATCCAGGCGGCCGGTCAGATAATGGGAAGCGATGGGTACAGTCAGGTTGAATTCTACCAGGCGATTACCAGAAGGAAGTGATTTCGACCATTCCAAGAACCGACTCAACCATAAACCCAATTTCGGATCTTCATCAGACATTGGCTCCATTTGGAAACCTAGTAATGTCCGGTAAACCATCTGGTGAAATTTATCACCCAAGTTCCGGGCTTGCTCGATCTGCTCATCGATAGTGCTGTCGGGCCAGGCCAACCGATTTACATATCTCAATTGGAACTGCCGCTGGCAGGTTAGATAGGTTGATAACATGCCCCGGCTTAAAGTGAGACTAGAGTTCATAGTTAGAGTTTAGTTTTATGAATTCAAGCTTGCAAGAACTTATCTTGACAACGACAAGTGCGGCTTGGACAATCTGCCGGGTATTGTAAGGGCAAGGCAATCGGGCAGATAGTTGTTGTCGCGAATCGGGGTCGTTCCCGAACCCCTTGCCCCAACATACGAAGGAGACACCATGAACTAGAGCTCGCAGACGTTGAACAAAAATTGTAGCGTAAACTGTCAGTTTGCGAGTCGAACTAACAGTTCAACCTACAGAGGAGCGAGCTCGCTTAACCTATTATAGCCGGAGGACACGCTGCGATTTTCTAACAACAAGCGATCACTCTTAATATCACACCTATCATCCACCAATATACAGGAGCAATTATGAGCGAAAAGATCGGTTTTATAGGCTTGGGTATTATGGGCCAAGGAATGGCCCGAAATCTATTGAATGCTGGCTTCGACCTTACGGTTTGGAACCGGTCAGCCGGCCGGATGGATGAATTGGCGGCCGCCGGGGCTAAAGCGGCCAAAAGCCCAGCCGGTTTAGCCTCTTCTTGTGGGGTTATTATTATCTGCGTTAGCGATACCCCGGATGTTGAAGAAGTTATATTGGGTGAAAATGGGGTCATTCATGGGGCTCAACCGGGAGCCCTCGTCATAGATATGAGCACTATTAGTCCTAAGAAAACAAAAGATATCGCTAACCTGTTAGAGGAAAATGAGATCCACATGCTTGATGCGCCCATCAGCGGGGGTAGTGAAGGGGCCGCCCTAGGAACGCTCAGCATCATGGTCGGCGGCCAGAAAGAACAGGTCGCCAGGGCTATGCCTTATTTTCAAGCGATGGGGAAAAATATCACACAAGTCGGCGATCATGGCGCCGGTCAGACTGTAAAATTAGTCAATCAGATCCTGGTTGTTATCAATATGCTGGCTGTTTCCGAGTCGCTGATCTTTGCCCAGGCTGGCGGACTCGATCTTCAAAAGACACTGGACGCGGTAACGCAAGGGGCGGCCGGATCATGGATGCTCGGCAACCGGGGGCCCCAGGTAATAAATAGGGATTGGCGGCCTGGTTTCACAATTGATTTACAGCAAAAGGATCTTCGCCTGGTATTAGAGGCGGCCGACCAGATGGGGGTGCCGGCCATCGCTACCTCTTTAGTTTTCAACTTATACCGGGCCCTTCAATCCCAGGGACTGGGCGGTGAAGGAAATCATGCCTTAGTTAAATCCCTTGAGCTTATTGCAGGAATTGAGGTGGGAGAAGTTGAGTAGCGTGTGTTTGCTCTCGGCTCCCTCAGCATTAATGTTGAAGAATCTGACTCATGAATTGCCTGGTACGTTTGTGAGATGGATTGGAAAAAAAATCTGTTGGGGGAGCTATTTCTACGATTTGCCCTTCATCCATAAACGCCATCCTACCGGCCGCTGCCCGAGTAAACCCCATTTCATGAGAAACAACTACCATGGTCATACCCTCTTTAGCCAGATCGAGCATCACATCAAGAACTTCCTTGATCATTTCAACGTCCAGGGCGCTGGTTGGCTCGTCAAAAAGCATGATCTTTGGATTCATGGCCAGCGCCCGAGCTATAGCAACGCGTTGTTGCTGGCCACCAGATAGCTGTCTGGGATATGCATCAGCCTTTTCCGGGATTCCGACCCGCTCAAGCTGCTCCATAGCAATATCATGAGCTTCCTCTTCATTTCTTTTTCTCACCAACCGGACTGATAAGGTAACGTTATCTAACACAGTTAAGTGAGGAAAAAGATTAAACTGTTGGAAGACCATGCCCACTTCAGCCCTGATATCGTTTATATTCGTATCCTTTGCTTCTAGATGAACGCCATCAATGTAAACAGCCCCATCTGTAGGTACTTCTAAGTGGTTGATGCAGCGCAGCACCGTGCTCTTTCCCGATCCACTGGGGCCTATAATAACTACCACTTCTCCCCTCTTTACACGTAGGTTGACGCCCTTTACCGCTTCAACATTGCCAAAATATTTGTGAAGGTTTTCGATTATAATTATGTCGTCGCTAGCAGCTGTTTTATTCATTTCTTTTTATCCGCCTACCATACCACTGCAAGATCAAGCTTAACACAATTGTCAGGCTTAAATAAAGAAAGGTCAGAACCAAAAAGGCCTCTCGGAAGCGGAAAGTGCTCCCAGAGTATAAACGAGATTGCTGTGTAATTTCCCGAACAGCCAGTACCGAAAGCAAGGATGAATCCTTCAAAATAGCGATAAAATCATTACCCAGAGCCGGGAGAATATTGCGCACCGCTTGAGGTAAAATGATATATCGCATCGACTGGCGTCCCGTCAATCCCAATGATCGCGCAGCCTCTGTTTGACCGTGGGGGATCGATTCAATACCAGCCCTGAAGATTTCTCCAATAAACGCGCCGTAAAAAAAGGACAGGGCTATAATGCCGCGGGTCGTTCCGGGTATTGATCGATTGTCAAAGCCAATAAGATCAGAGACCTCCGGCACAACTACAAAGGCAAAGGTGAATATCAGTACGAGAACTGGAAGGCCTCGAACAAACTCAACGTAGGTGGTGGCCACATTGCGGATAGCAGTATTGTGGCTTACCCGTCCAAGACCAGCCAACAGTCCTAGAAAAATAGAAATAACAAAGGATACTACGGTAACGTATAGAGTTACTGATATACCTTTACCTATAAAAGCCAGAAATTCGCCGTCGAGTAGATCATCGATACTGCCCAGATTGCCAACAATAAAATTAAATGCAGCCCGATATTCGGGGTTGACGATTATCAGAACACCAATAAAGGTCAGGAAGGCAAGAATTATTAGCAGCCACCAGGGTATCTTTTTCCAGGTGCCGCCCGGCTCTTTCCCACGTAGTTGTTCTTCTAATGTCGCCATGGTCCCTCCTTCTATCTTTCAATGGGACTGGTAGTTAATATTGAAAAAACTTTACGGATCTTTAGCCAATCTTTGTTCAACTCGGCCTAGATTACCGAATTCCCCCACGATTAGCCACACTTACTCAGGTAGGATAGAAGATAAGCGCCAGAACACAGTGTGATCTGGCGCTTCATAAACCGAATGTCACTCTTCAGCAGACCGTATCAAAAATCGATTTCTATTTTTCGTATTCGATTTCTTCAATGTCATCGTAGGTGACCGCAAAGGCGTCAGTGAAGTATTTTTCGCCCAGCGCCTGCATGGTTCCATTTGCCTTTAATTCCGCCAAAGCTTGGTTTACAGCATCAACCAAG
>BTQB01000288.1:0-3885 GCA_036985655.1 Anaerolineae bacterium
TCATCGAAGGCGTTGGACCCACTGCTGATATGCCTGATTCTGCCGATGAAATTCTTGATTTAACCGATCACATCCTGCTGCCGGGCTTGATTAACACGCACCACCATCTTTACCAAACATTAACCCGCGTATTAGCCCAAGATGCAGACCTTTTTACCTGGTTGCGAACCCTCTATCCCATTTGGGCTAACTTGAATGATGAAGGGGTCTATTACTCCACCCTGGTCGGACTCGGCGAGTTAGCTTTATCAGGCTGCACTACCAGCAGTGACCATCTTTATATTTTCCCCAATGATTGCACATTGGACAGCCAGATCCGGGCTGCGGCCGATATCGGCCTAAGATTCCACGCCGCCAGAGGGTCGATGTCCCTGGGCGAGAGTCAGGGGGGGTTGCCTCCTGACAGTGTTACTGAGGATGAACCGGCGATCTTAAAAGACAGCCAGCGGCTGATTGAAAGTTATCACGATCCCAGCCGTCATGCGATGATCCGAATTGTTTTAGCGCCCTGCTCCCCCTTTTCCGTATCTCCCGACTTGATGCGGGAATCAGCGCTATTAGCCAGGGAATATGGTGTACATTTACATACTCATCTGGCAGAAACTCTTGATGAAGAGTCTTTCTGCCTGGAGACCTTCCAACACAGGCCCATCGAATTCGCTGACTCTCTGGGTTGGACAGGAAAGGATGTCTGGCACGCTCATTGTGTTCATATGACCCAATCCGAGATCAACTTGTTTAGCAAGACAAAAACAGGCATTGCTCATTGTCCAACCAGCAACATGCGTTTAGGAAGCGGGATCGCTCCGGTCCTGGATTGGTTAGCGCATCAGGTACCGGTAGGTCTAGGCGTTGATGGCTCAGCCTCGAATGATGGCAGCCATTTGTTGGCGGAGGCTCGTATGGCCATGTTAAACCAGCGAGTAGCCCCAAATCGTTATCAAAGCGTCGTTCCTGGTGGAAGAGGTGGCTTCGCGGGTGATGCCGGAGCTCTATCGCCGCGCCAGGCCCTGGAAATAGCCACTCGAGGGGGTGCGGCCGTTCTTGGTCGCGATGACATAGGCTATCTTGCCCCCGGAATGAGTGCAGATTTTATCGCTGTAAACTTGAATCAAATTGCCATGGCGGGCGCCGTTCACGATTTTGTCGCTGCTTTGGTGCTTTGCCAGCCGCAATATGTTGATTATTCAGTGATCGACGGCCGGTTTGTTGTGAAAGAAGGCCGGCTCACCACCATCAATTCGCGCCAGGTTATCAAGAGACACAACGAGATTTCGCGCGAGATGGTGGATGGGCGTTAATATCTCGCTTGCGTTTTAATAGGTGATCCCCCTAAACCGGCATTAATCCTCGGAAAACTAACCTCTGAAGCCGACTGCCCATAGCGCGAATTGAGTAATATCTTTAATCGCTGATTGCAGCTCTTCCTGGGGATCAGGATGGTCCAATAGGTTAAGGATCACTTCATCTATGGCTCCTGCGAGCGCCTCGGCCGAACGTCTTGTATTCTGCTCCGGGATCAACCCTTTTTCGAGAGCGCGGTCCAATGGTTGCTGCCAGATCTGGACCAAAGATTTTCGATATTCAGCCTGCTTTTCAACCAGCGCCGGAACGGCGCCCACTCCCCCAATCAATATTAGATGAACAATAGCCGGATCAAACACACCAATATTGAAATATGCCTGAATTGCTGTTGAAAACTGCTTTGGTAACGTCGCTCTCCCTCTTAAAGCCTGTTGTATCGCTTGAAGCAGAAAATCCGCTGTCTCATCGTACAGGTAGACAAAAAGCGTCTCTTTATCAGGGAAGTAGAAGTAAAATGTTCCGACTGCGACCCCAGCGGCATCAACAATGTCTCGAATTGTCGCCGATTGGTACCCTTTGTCGGCGAAAACGCGCACGGCCGCCTGCATCATGGCGGTACGCTTAGCATCCTTCTTTTGGCGAGTTCTGTCTGTACTCCGATATGGCATTAGTAATCAATTGATGAAATGCGAGATGGATGAGATTCATACATGAATGAGAATCATACTCGATGTCCTCCAAATTATGATCAATAGTATAAAATTAAGCTAGCACATCTTTTTTTTTAGAAAATCAGGCCTGGTCCGAGCACTTTTCTAAGAACCATGGTCCTAATTCGACAGCGAATTTATTACCTGCTTTATCGGCGTGAATTTGAGTCGTCAACATGAGCTAGAACTCGCCCAGGTTGAACGAAAACCCGTAGCGCAAACTGTTACTTTGCGCATCGCACTAACAGTTCAATTTTACCGAGGAGCTCTCATGCGCCGCAGCGTACCACGATGGATGAAAATGACGATATTTGTAGAATCATGCGGATTCTAATCCGTGAAATCTGTGTCAATCTGTGTCCAATTTTCTAAGGATTCAACATAAGCTGGAGCTCGCCGAGATCGAACGATAATCTGTAGGGCAAACTGTTAGTTTGCACCTCGAACTTAGAGTTGTAATTATTTGCTAAAGCGGAATGGATTGTGGATAACTAAAGTGATGGATATCAACTTTCAACTGGAGACAGACGGCCCAATACCCATTTACCGGCAGATTTACGAAAAGCTGCGCAATCTCATCCTGTCTGGCGATATCCAAACAGGAACCAGGCTGCCATCAAGCAGGCAGATTTCAAGGGATTTAGGAGTTGCCCGTAATTCAGTAATAACAGCCTACAGCCAGCTTGCTGCTGAAGGGTATGTAACCTCTCGCAGGGGATCCGGCACCTATGTCAAAGACACTTTGCCTATTTCTAAATCGGCCGCAGTTCACAAGAAAACCTTCAACGATAGATCCCTCTCAGCTTGGGGTTCACATGTATTCATGTTTGGTACTCATCATCCAGCGAGCGAAACAAAAAGCCGGCCCGCTATAGACTTTGGATTTGGTCGATCCTTCCCCCATATCTTCCCATATGAGGTATGGCGCCGGCTTCTTGCTCGATATTTAAGCACTGATGACGCCATGCTTTCCCGCTATGGATCAGCCGCAGGATTTAATCGTCTCCGGGAGGCAGTTGCCGCCTACCTCCGAAGAATGCGGGGCGTAAATTGCACTATGGATCAAGTGGTCATTGTTAGCGGCATGCAGCAGGCTCTGGACATCCTCAGCCGGATCTTTCTCAATGATGGCGATGATATCCTGGTTGAAAGTCCTGGATATGTAGACGCCTACAATCTGTTCCACACCTTTGGTGTGAATTTGCTCGCTCTCCCGGTTGATGATAAAGGATTCCCCGTTGAGTTGATACCATCTGGCTGCCGGTCGCGGTTCGTATTCGTAACCCCCTCCAATCAATTTCCTAAGGGCGGTACCATGCCCCTGGACCGGAGATTGGCTTTGCTCGAGTGGGCCGCGAAGACTGAAGCGCTTATCCTCGAAGATGATTACGATGGCGAATTGCGCTACAGCGACCATCCTGTAGCTGCGCTGCAAGGGCTCGATCACCAAGATAGGGTCATCTACCTGGGAACATTCTCGAAAGTTCTTTTCCCAGCCCTACGATTAGGTTATCTTGTTCTGCCATCTTCAATACTGCCCATCTTTCTGAAGGCGAAGGAATTGGTCGATAGAGGCGCTCCAACTCTGACGCAGGCAGCGGTAGCTGATTTTATCGATGAAGGCCATTTTGAAAGACATCTCAAACGTCTGCGAAAGGTCTACGGCCTCCGCAGACAGACGTTAACCCAAGCTTTAGATTTCTATCTTCCATCTCTCCTCAATTATTCTCCCGTAG
Source organism: Anaerolineae bacterium (assembly GCA_036985655.1). Classification (GTDB taxonomy): domain Bacteria; phylum Chloroflexota; class Anaerolineae; order Promineifilales; family Promineifilaceae; genus UBA11865. The sequence continues at coordinate 3,752 of BTQB01000288.1, forward strand.
AAGCTGGCTTGCATGTTATGTTGTACTTACCTCCGGAACTGGATGAAATTAGCATCATTAAGACGGCTCTGTCCGAAGGGGTCGGGGTCTATCCAGGAGGCCCTTATCATCTCCATCAACCTTCCCGGCCTTCT
>BTQB01000289.1:0-3878 GCA_036985655.1 Anaerolineae bacterium
TTAGCTTGTCTGCAGAAATTGGTGTTCCAAATGGGTGACCTTCCGCGAAAGAGGTTCCGGGCCAGGGACAAACAGCCCGCCAGCCATCATGGTAGATTGAGCGGTGGCCAAGCATCTCGAAGTATTGGATCTTGTGTTTCGATTCCGCTTGAGGATCATCAAAAGTGTGGGCAAAGCTGACCCCTTCGATTGGCGATTGGGACACGCCTTTGATACTAGCCAGCGGCTCTATTTCCAATGCACCAAGAACCGTCGGCACCATGTCTATGGCGTGCGCATACTGCTGCCGCACTTCACCTTTGGTATTTATTCTATCGGGCCAGTGAACAATGAATGGATCGCTGATGCCCCCACGGTATGTCTCGCGCTTCCAGCGGCGGAATGGCGTGTTGCCTGCCCAGGTCCAACCCCACGGATAATGGTTGAAATATTTCGGTCCGCCCAATTCATCCATCGCTGCCAGGTTTTCCTCCAGTGATTCGGGTACGAAATTGAAGAAAAGGTTTTCATTCACTGAACCTTCTGGTCCGCCTTCGGAGCTTGCCCCGTTGTCCGACAATACCATAATCAGCGTGTTCTCAAATTCGCCAATCTCCTTTAAGTAATCCACCATTCGGCCGATTTGATGGTCAGTATGAGTTAGAAAGCCAGCAAACACTTCCATCATTCGCGCATATAACTGCTTTTCTTCAGGCGAGCACTGGTCCCACGGTTTAACATCTGGGTCGTGCCGGGAAAGTTCGGCTTCGGCCGGTATGATCCCCAGCTGTTTCTGCTGGGCAAATACTTTTTCTCTGTATGCTTCCCAACCATCGTCAAATTGTCCCTTATATTTATCCGCCCATTCTTTTGGTACATGGTGTGGGGCGTGCATGGCCCCTGTGCAGAAATACATGAAGAATGGTTTGCTTGGTGCGACTTGTTTAGCATCGGCAATAAATCCTATCGCTTTATCAACCAGGTCTTCGGTCAAATGGTAGCCTTCATCAGGGGTCTTTGGCGGCTCGACCCGGTGGTTGTCATAGGTAAGATCGGGATAATATTGGTGAGTGTCACCGCCCAAGAATCCATAAAACCGCTCAAAACCTCTGCCCAAGGGCCAGCGATCATATGGGCCAGCGGCCGATATTTGATCCGCCGGGGTCAGGTGCCATTTGCCAACGGCAAAAGTGTTATATCCGTGCTGAAGCAGCATCTCGGATAAGAATCCATTTTCGAAAGGAATGTTACCGTTGTAGCCCGGATACCCTGTCGATGCTTCAGTTATGGCCGCCATAGCATTGGAGTGATGGTTCCGGCCTGTCAAGACACAGGTACGGGTTGGGGAACATAGAGCCGTTGTGTGCATATTGTTATAACGTAGCCCATTAGCCGCTAGCTGGTCCAGATTGGGTGTCTCGATAGGGCTGCCATAGCAGCCAAGTTGGCCAAAGCCCGTATCATCAAGAATGATGAACAATACATTGGGCGCTCCTTCTTTTGCTCTCTGGGGTTCAGGCCAGGCGGGTTTTGATTGATCATACGTCCGGCCAATTTCGCCAGAGAATGCTGTTCCTGGTTTATACTCAACTAACTTCGACATGTTCAGCTCCTATTCTTGGTATGGTGGGTAAAATTTAGGGAATAATTTTTATATGGGAAACAAGACAAATGGCCAACGACTTATCGATCCATCAATCTCACTCCAAGATCATTAAGAAATAAAAATATCAGGTAAGCGCCATTAACGCATCATATCTACTGCAACTGTTGCCGCTAAGATAAGGATCTCGTTCTGTCCAGGGGCGATCTCCACGCCATAGGTATCCCTTATTCGAAACCATTTTCTGGAGATCTCGGCCACTTTCGTCCGGCCTTCTTCGATCTTATACTCGTGGTTCACAATGTTTCCCTGGATTTCCAGGTCTGGTCCACCCTCTACATGGATGGTCCAGCGGTCGCGCACAGGTGTTATCAACGCTTTCTTGACGGTTGCCATTGTCTCGCCACCGGGTCCTTCAATTTTCATCGTGTCTTTAACGCGGACCTTCTTCTCCTGGATATGAGCCAATTCACGTCCTTGTCTATCTTCAAACTTCAAAGTGTCCCTAATACGCAGCGCCTTGCCATCCACTTTATAAACTTTTTTACCTTGTTGATTTTGGATCCAGAAATCATCGCCGATGGACACTAATTTTTCCCGCATTTGGTAGCGTATTGGTCCACCACCTTTTCTATCTCCCTTAGCTTCTTGTCGTCGTCTCATAACAATCCTCTATTCTAATTGATAAGCGCCCCAGTATATCTAAATTTCTCCCAGGTGGCGACGTATCAGCGTGTCAGAAATAATGAGAAAGTAGCTTCGTAATATGATAGAACCGTCAGGCTCTCTGAGGTCAGCCCTCGAGGTTCAGATCAGCTTCTAGAATGCGAAAAATATGGCAGTTTACCTCTGTCTCATACAAATCTGTGATGGTTGGGGATGCATATCCACCTCCACATTCTAACAGATTCAAGTCCGCGGATGAAGTATGACAGATGAATATCTATCACAATCGATAAGTGAGCGAAGAACATAAATAATTTACCTCGGTCTGTTCCATAATTTGACTTATACTTTCTGCTATAAGATTCCAGGAAATTTCAAGAGCTAACGCAAACCAACAAGGATGAAAATAAATCTGATCCGTGTCATCCGTGTTAATCTGCGTCCTATTTTCAGGAGAGTGGAAAAAGATGATAAAAGTATTCACCGTCGCCGAAATGGTTGCTGCTGAGAAAGCGGCCGATGCCTCGGGCAATACCTACGATCAAATGATGGAGAAAGCCGGTAAGGCCGTTGCCGATGCGATCCTTCAGCGATATGACGTTGCTGGTAGTAAGGTAACTGTTTTAGTAGGACCTGGAAATAATGGGGGAGATGGTTTGGTGGCCGGCCGCTATCTGGCCGAGGATGGCGCTGACGTAACTTTCTACATGTACAGGAGCCGGGATCCCGAAGACGATCACAACCTGGCTCTGGTACAAGATATGGGCCTGCTGGTGCTTACTGCTGAATTTGATCAACGGTACCGGGTCTTACGAAATCGATTAAATATCACCGATATCCTGATCGATGCACTGCTTGGAACAGGTGTTACACGACCTATAGAAGGCGAATTGGCTAAATTGATGGGTCATGTGAAATCTTCTATAAGAAAGCGGAAAGATCGACAGCTTGATAATCATGACTCATCCCTGACCAGCATCGCCGAAATCGGGGTATATAGATCCGAAAGTGACGAAAAATTAACCGGTCAGCCGGTATCTAATAACTCTGGCATGCTTGTTGCCGCCGTTGATTGTCCAAGTGGATTAAATTGTGACAATGGTCAGCTCGATGAGCTGGCCGTTCCCGCCCATTTAACGATTACTTTTGCTGGACCTAAGCGAGGCCATTTTGTATTTCCTGGCGCGGCCGCATGTGGCGAATTAATCGTTGCCGACATCGGGATCGGGCCTGAATTGGATGAGGTTGCCGGCGTCCAATTGGAGCTTGTGACTCAACAGAGAGTTCGACAACTTCTTCCCCCTCGCCCAATTGATGGCCACAAAGGTACCTTTGGCTGGGTCATGATCGCCGCAGGATCTTCCCGGTATTGGGGAGCCCCTGCTTTAGCGGGTAAGGCAGCCTACCGGACAGGTTCGGGCTTGGTGGCCCTTGCTGTCCCATCCGTGGTGCGGCCTGCAGTCGCCACGATGTTGCCGGAGGCGACATACCCTCTGGTTGAAGCGAGGGATACACTCGGCGCCGGCGCAGCTCAGGGAATAATCGATCTTCTCCCCTCTTATCAATCGCTCCTTCTTGGTCCAGGGATTCATGAAGCAGAGGCATTTATGGAGGTTATGCTGTCTTATTT
>BTQB01000290.1:0-3855 GCA_036985655.1 Anaerolineae bacterium
ATCGCCGAAATAGGTGCCACGAGCCCTCAGGATATGGGAAAAGTAATGAGCCGGCTTATGCCTCAAATAAAAGGCAAAGCAGATGGACATCTGGTAAATAAAATTGTCCGAGATCTCTTGAGTAACTCTGCTGGCAAGTAGTTCGTATGAGCTCCAATTCGGATGTTAAGTCAGATCCACAGCGGCGTATGCAGCATTTGCTGCAGCGTTCAGTTTTGTGGATTTTCGCTCTGGTTTTAACCCTCGGCATAACCTTTATATTATCATTTAACCTCGTGACCTCTCCACAAGTTTCGGTGGAGTTAGGTGAACCAGCGCCACAAGCTGTAATAGCCCCTCGTTCAGTTACTTTCGTAAGTGAGATCCTGACAAATCAGGCTCGCCAGCAAGCTGCGGCCGCAATTTCTGATATTTATACGGCTATCGATCTGAGTATTGCCCGGACCCAGTTAAACCAGGTCCATGCGGTATTTAATTTTATCGATACGGTTCGTGCTGATCAGTCCGCGGAAATTGAAACAAAGCTATCCAATCTAGAGTCAATCGAGGGTATTGCTATCGACGAGCAAATCGCCGCTGATCTGCTGCAGTTAAGCCAGGATGAGTTCATCGCCTCCCGAGATAATGTAGTCCAAATCGTCGAGGAGATTATGAGGGAAGGCGTTGTGGATGAGCAGCTCAGCGAGGCTAGAAGGAAGGCATCCCAAGGAATTGCCTTTGATCTGACCCCCGCACAGGAGAGGATTGTAGCTTCCCTGGCGCCACAGTTTGTTGTGGCTAATATATTTTTAGACGAGACGGCAACAGCCGAGCGAAAAGCAGAGGCAATGGATGCTGTCGCTCCTATTTCCCAAATAATAACCAAGGACGAGACTTTCATTAGGGTGGGGGACATCATTGATGCAGAGGACATAGAGAACCTTGAGGAGTTAGGTTTACTTCAGGTCGAAACAGATTTTAGGAGCCTGGTTAGCGCCTTTCTTATCTCGATTTTGGCCGTAACGATCATTGTCCTCTACTGGCTCCAGATGGTGGAAAATCAGAGAAATCTAGCCCGAAATCTAACTATAATCGGCAGTTTAATTCTTTTATTTGTACTTGGTGGACGGCTCCTTATTGTGGGGCGTTCGATTTATTCTTATTTGTACCCAGCTGCTGCTTTTACTATCCTGATAGCCGTACTATTCGAGACACGTTTAGCTATTGTATTGACAACTGTCCTTGCTGGTCTAATTGGCTACATAGCTCAAGATTCTCTCGAAATGACCATGTATGCGGCAGTCGGCGGATTTCTCGCTGTCCTTACCTTACGTGATACACAGAAGATTAATGCGCTCTTTAGGGCTGGTCTTTTCGCTGCCATTGCCAACATAGCGATTATTCTCATATTCCGGCTGCCCCAAGATATTGATACCACGGAGATGATGACACTCATTCTCTTCGGACTTCTAAACGGTCCAATTTCTGCCAGTTTGAGCCTGGCAGGCATCTTCATAATTGGGGTTGTCTTTGGCATAACCACACCGTTACATCTGCAGGAGCTGTCAAGAATGGATCATCCGCTGCTGCAAGAACTTCTGCGCAGGGCGCCAGGCACCTATCATCACAGTATTATGGTGGCTAACCTAGCAGAACAGGCGGCTGAACGAATTAAGGCTAACAGCACCTTAGTTAGAGTTGGCGCCTTTTACCATGACGTCGGCAAATTGAACCGGCCGATCTTCTTCAGCGAAAACCAGAACGGGGGTAATCCTCACGATAACCTAGATCCATTCAGCAGCGCCCGAATTATTATGAGCCATGTACCTGATGGTCTGGAACTGGCAAAACGATATAAGTTACCAAATCGGATCCGTGATTTCATCGCTGAACATCACGGCAATCGGGTCCTCAAGGTTTTTTATGATAAGGCTTGTGAACAAGCGGCTGAAGGTGACGACGTAGATATCTCGCGCTTTCGTTACAGTGGACCTCGACCACGCTCAAGGGAGTCTGGTCTAGTCCAGTTAGCGGATTCCATTGAAGCAACTTCCAGTGCCCTTCGCCCAGACAACGAGGAAAAAATCGAAAAATTAGTTAATAAACTCATCGACGAACACCTACAAGAAGGGCAGATGGATAATTCGGGACTGACTTTAGGCGATATCCAGATTCTTCGTGAGTCATTTACGGATACGCTCCAAGGGCGGTTTCATGTTCGGATAAGGTACCCTGGGAACGAGGAATTAACCGAAGAAACTGCCCAAGAGCCCGAGGTGCCGGCTATTGAGCTGGAATCGGCCGAGGGAGATGTTGCAGAAGAAGATTCAGGATTATTAGATTCTTCACCTCCACAAGTGGACGCTGTTGAGGAGATAGATGCAGCAGTTCAAAATTAACGTTGACTTCACCGGACCACCTGATAATGATTTAATTGGGGTAATCGAGGAGGCAGCCCTGGCAACATTCAATCTGCAACAGATATCTAAACCTGTTTCAGTAAATGTGCTGATCTCTGATAATCAATTTCTACGCGAACTAAATTACAAGTATCGCGGATATGATCGTGCTACTGACGTATTAGCATTTCCCATGGATGAGAATGTGGCTGGGTTGGAGGGGCTCATTGGAGATATGGCTATCTCTCTGGAGGCTGCGGGGAAGCAGGCCCGGGAAGCAAGACATAGTGTCATTTCAGAACTTCAGCTTCTGGTAGTTCATGGATGTCTCCATTTACTGGGATATGATCACGTGGATGAGGATGATAAAAAAGAGATGTGGGCAGCTCAGACGAGTGTATTAAACAAGATAAGCTCAGAAATTCACTTTCCAGCTTCAGGTTAAGATGGCAAACGACGATCAGTCAGAGCTGTACAGCCGTGCAAAAAGCTTCCAATATGCTTTTCAAGGCTGGTGGTATGTAATTCGAACGCAGCATAATGCCTGGATTCATGCATTAGTAAGTCTTGCAGTTCTAATATTAGCCTTCTGGCTGAGGTTGTCGACCAGCGATTGGGCGATTCTCATTCTTGCGATAATCATGGTTTGGATAGCTGAATTCATGAACACTGCTATGGAAGCAATAATCGATTTATACAGCCCGGATATTCACCCATTGGCCAAAGTTGCCAAGGATGTTTCAGCAGCAGCGGTCATGTTAGGGGCTTTTGGGGCGATCATCATAGGATTGCTGATAATGGGACCCCCACTATGGGAGCGGATTTTCTGACCTTTTTACCAGAAGCGACTACTTGGGTAGGTCTGAAATAGGTATATCCTTAAGGCGTGGATTCCTGCGGTCGCGCTCCGATAATAAGGGAACTTTCACCCCCCAATTTAGATTGATATCTGCATCGTTCCACATAACCCCGAATTCATCCTGTCCGTTGTAATAGTTATCTACAATATAGAGGATTGTTGCATCCTCCAGGGCCAAAAAGCCGTGGGCGACGCCTACCGGAATATATATGCCCATTCCCATTTCTCGACTTAAATCGAGCGTAACTGCCTTCATGTGTGTGGGTGATGAGACGCGCAAATCCACTAACCCTGCACGAATCCGACCCCTTATTACATACCAATAATCAACTTGATGGTGATGATAATGGAGTCCTCTAAGCACGCCTGCAGCTGATTCAGAATGATTGCTTTGAAGGGCAGCCCACGTTCTCTGAGGAAACCATTCTTTTCGAAAAATTTCACTAAAGCGACCTCTCTGATCGCTGATAGCCTTCAGCTGAACGTTCAGTACACCATCTATTGAGGTTGACGCTGTTATTTTGGGCATAGGCTTAATATTCAAATGAACAAAAAAGGTCAACGTTTAAAGAAGTTTGATACAAAGAACCACAGATTCGCGGGTCTTTCCGCAAGCCG
>BTQB01000291.1:0-3829 GCA_036985655.1 Anaerolineae bacterium
TGTCGTCGGACTTTCTCCGAACGGTACGACACACCACTTTCGCACTTGAAAGATGATGTGGAAATTACCGATGAAATGTTTATCATTCCTTCGGAACCGCAGAAGCTTTTCTTCAAATTCAAGAGCAATTAAGGCAAGCTGAAACCAAGACCAAAAAAGATGAAGGATCTGGTTCTGAAACCGGCAGATAAGACGTTTCGGGAATCGGATCATCGCCGGGCGAAGGACCGGATGACGATATCGAAATTATCGGTCCCGGGATAAGCTAGAAGAACAGTGGACACATATTGTATCAAGTATTATGTTGCCTGATGACTGGTGTATGCGGATCGAGGAACTAGTGGGAAATTCAAATGAAATAAGTATGATAAAAAAAGAACGTATTGAGATTGGAGAACGATTGCGTAAGCTAGCTCTCCTATATAGAGATTTGATGATTGACGATATTGAGTACAGGGAGAAAAGAAAAGAGTTGCAGAGTAGATTAGATAGCCTAATAATTCCAGAGAATCCTCAGTTAATTGAAGCTGGGAGTTATCTTGAGGTGATCGGAGATTTATGGTCGGTTGCGTCTATTGAGGAAAGGAGAGATCTAACACGAATAATGATTGATGCAGTATATATAGATGTTATAGAAGAAAAGATAATTATGGTTAAACCAGTTAAAGCATTTAAGCTAATGTTGACTAAAGTATGTGATAGTTTGGAAGATGTCATTGTTAGTTAGCTGATCTTGATAGAGATCGGTCAACTTCAAACATGACATTAGCAGATTGAAATACCAGCCTTCGCGCATCTTCCCATATAAGTTCTTCTCCCTCCTTCATAGCTCCATGTTCTTGTCTTTGTACTAATCCACTAAGCGCTTTCCAATAAGCTACTAAGGAATTGAGATAATGCCTTTCGCTGATACCTAGATTATTTGATAGAGAATTAACAACCGCAGTCAGACGGTTAATATCATGAGATTTATCAGTATCGAAATCAGTAGGATGAAATCGATTAACGAGAGATGTGGTAAAGAGCTGGATAGATTCTCTGCACAAGTGTCCAATTGTTGTATATTGTTTCTCACTATCAGAGCTCCATAGAAGGCTATTTGCCATTGCCCATTTGTCATAGGCTTTTGGATAGGAAGTACGAAAGGTGGCACTGTCTAAATAACTTATGGTTTGATCTTCAATTCTTTTAATGGGATCGCTTTGATGGAGCTTTACGAGGTCGTAGTATTTGAATCCATACGGGCTTACATCAAATAATATTGAAGAACTACCTCCCCCTCTACGTCTTAAAAGACCTTGATGAATCAACTCATGAAAGTCTCCGATATAAGAGCCAGCAAAGGCTTTAGGCAATCCAGGGTGGGAAACCTGTGCTAAACTGCTGCTAGCTCCCCTGGAAACTATAAAGGTCGTTCGGTTTTCACGTGATACATTTCTAGAACCTTCAACTAGTGCGAATAGAAGATCTTCCTGTTCAGGCTCAAGAACAATGCTCTCAAGCATCAGATTTATCCCCGTATAAAGTAGAAAAAACCAGGTTATTAGCCTGGCTATCCTAAGGTGGACTAGGCGGGAGCGACGGGGATCGAACCCGCGATCTCCGGCTTGACAGGCCGGCGTGTTAACCACTACACCACGCCCCCAACGCCGCTAAGTCTATCAGAGGAATTTATACCCGTCAACGGCAGCCAGATGGCTTGTTTACGATAGCCTCGCCCGTAATTAGACGGTTCCTGTTTTTGTTTTAATGAGTCGAACGCTGATTCGATAACATTTTTTCCGCGGCCGCAACGGCTCCCTCAACTGTTGGTCCCCCTTCCCAATCAAAAGGCTCCAACCCTTCTTTAGGAGCGACAACCGTTACCTTTCCTTTTGTTGCATAGGGCGCCGTTAATAGTGGATCGGTTGGCCCAAAAATTACCAACGTCTTACAGCCAACAGCCGCAGCGACGTGGGTTGGCCCGGCATCATTCCCAACATAGAGATCTGCCACCTCGGCCAATGCGCCAATCTGGTCAATATCCAACCGACCTGCTAGATTAACGACCCTAGCGGACATGAGCCCTATGATGTCTGAAACAAGCTTCTTTTCACGCTCTGAACTAATGAGAACAATCTTAGCTCCCCCTTCATAACTTAGGCGGTTCGCAAATAGCGCAAAACGCTCTAGTGGCCATCGTTTATCACTATCCGCAATAAGTGGGTTTTCGCCTCCGCCTGGATGGATAATTACCAATGGCTGTTCTCCATGCCAGCCAACCTCATCCACCATTAATTCGGTGATCGCGCTTCTAGCCTGATCGCTTGGGTAAAACTCTTGGCCAGCATCAATTTCGATTTCAACAGCTTTTGCCAATTGAAGGTTAATCACGGCTTGGTTCGTTACTTCATTGGGTACCGACACCGGCATCGTATAGGCAAATCCTCGTCCTCTATCGCTTAACCCAATCCGCTGGCGAATGCCAGCTCTCCAAACAATGTAGCAAGCCAGGCTGGATCGCGAGGGTACAAAGCAAGTATCGTAATCTCGATCCTTCAATTCAGCTATTAGCTGACTTACAGCCCTTATTGTTCTCTCCCTTCGAAAAACCGACCCTGTGTCAACTAGCCGGGTAATACGTGGGTTGCCGCTGACGGCCGCTCGCGACCATTGGTCGACCGCCCAATCAAATCGTGCTTCCGGGTATGTTTCGCTGAGAGCTGTCAGAAGAGGCGTGGCCATCATTACCTGGCTTATGCAGCATGGTTTGAGAATAAGAACTTTGCTAGGTTCAGTAAATCGTTGGCTTCCTTTGAGCCAAAAAGGGATTCGAGCCAGGTTAGCGGCCGCGACAGTTACAAAGTTCTCTCCTTGCATGGTTTGATAACCTTTCTATAGAAATCGAGCGATTCTGGGTGGAGGGTGCTAATCAAGCGAAACGAGATCCTGGATCTGTTCGAATTTACCAGGACCTATTCCACTAACATTCATTAGGGCCTCAATATCTTGGAACAACCCATTGGTTTGCCGGTAATCAATGATTTTTTGCGCTGTGACCGGTCCAATGCCTGGTAATTTCTCTAATTCCTCGATTGTGGCAGTATTAATATTTACTTTGTTGTCTACAGAGTCAGAACTCGATGAACCATTTGTAACAACGGGGGCTGCTGCCTCCTCGTCGGCCGATGGAACATAAATATGCATCCCGTTACTGAGAGGCATTGCCAGATTTACAACATCACCATTCGCCTGGGAAGTATAACCTCCAGCCGCCTCAATGGCATCCTGTATGATCGAGCCCTCTGGCAGTTCAATAACACCAGGGTTGCCAACTTGCCCATTGATGAAAACAGTAAGTGGTCCTGGCGTCTCGGTTGGTACGGCCGTGGGTGATGGAGATGCAGGTGTGATATAGATTGGTGCCGGCCGCGATTGGCGGCTAACTAAAACCACAATTCCGAGCGCCATCGCTCCCAGGAAGAATCCAACTACCAACCAGCCAAAGTGATCTTTACTGATCTTGATCGAGTCCATACTGCTGCCGCTAAACAGTCATTGGTTGCCAGCAGGGCTTGACTTATTAACCCTTGATAACTGCTATGGGGACAATTCTTGCGACCTTCTTGGCAATACCAGCTCCATGGACGACCTCGACAACCTGGTCAACATCCTTGTAGGCAATGGGTGCTTCCTCGGCTAAACCTGGCATGCTGCCTGCCCGTACACGAATGCCTGCCATCTCTAATTCATCGCGAAGGTCGCCGCCCCAGACTTGCCGCTTTGCCTTCTTCCGGCTCATTGTTCGGCCGGCACCGTGGCAGGTTGACCCAAAAGTCTGGTCCATGGA
>BTQB01000292.1:0-3824 GCA_036985655.1 Anaerolineae bacterium
GTCGCTCGGGCCAAAGGAGTGAATTTGGATGAAGATATTGTGAAAAAGTCTATGGAATTTATAGAGGGGTTCCCCGATGATGGGACAGCTTCGATGCAGAGAGATGTGCGAGACGGCCGAATGTTTGAATTGGAGGCTATGAACGGATCGGTGAAACGGTATGGGAAAGAGACAGGCGTCCCAACACCGGTGAATAATTTCATATATGCCGCTCTTAAGCCGCAGGAGATGTTGGCCAGAACAACGGGCAAGCTTGGTTAGACTTCCCAGTGGAATAAGGGAAATTTTAGAAAGCAGTTGCAGTTTGCGATCGAACTCTTAACCCGGACTCTGGTGACGACCGATGTCACCAAGGAATTTAGTGACCTACGCACTTCCCACCGCATATATATAGTCCGTATCGAACATGAATTACAGCATCAAGGACAGCAGGTTGGTGGCTGAAGCTTTTGTCAAAATCATGATGTAGCAAATGCAAAAACTAGAAGCATGAATCTAGTCGAAGTAAAAAATCGAGCAGAATGGAGAGCATGGCTCGGCGCCAATCATGATAAAGAGGTAGAAGCTTGGCTGGTTTACTATAAGAAGAAAACAGGCAAAACGTCTGTTGAATATGGCGCTTCAGTAGAAGAAGCGCTGTGTTACGGGTGGGTTGATAGTATCATCAAGAAATTGGATGATACAAAATATGCCAGGAAGTTCACCCCGAGAAAAGAAAACAGCAAGTGGTCTCCCTCGAACAAAAATCGCGTTGAGCAGATGATTAGCGAAGGGTTGATGACAGAACATGGGCTGCAAAAGGTGGAAGCTGCCAAGCGGAGTGGCAATTGGGACAATCCAGTGCAAAAACCAGAGCTGACATATGAGATGCCAGCAGAGTTCGCAGAGGAGCTGAGAATGAGTAAAAGAGCACAGGAAACATTTGTGAACTTAGCGCCCACCTATCAGAAGCAGTATCTTGCATGGATAGAAGTAGCAAAACGGCCAGAGACAAGAGAGAAAAGGATCAAAGAATCGATTCGATTGTTGGCAGAAGGGAAAAAGCTAGGGCTAAGGTAAGGCTGTACTGTGGATCGCCCAAAGGGGCGTAAGGTCCTAGGGCGTATTCGAGCTATTCCAATCGCTCTTCAGCAAACAGATCGAGAAACAAACACAAGGCTATATCGATAGGCTTAAGCTTCTGCTCGAGCGAGGTTAGATTCTATTTTGAACGGCCGATGGACTCAGGCAAGCTTGCGGTCGTTCGATGTAAATGGAGAAATGGATGAATCCACAATTTAGAGCAGGAATTAAAAAGAAATTATCAAGAGTTCTGCCGGATTCTATGAAGCTAAGATATCTTTCCTATCTTCCAAAACTCGAGAAATTCCGTAAAAGCCATACAAAGGAATACCCTATCTTTGAAGATAGGTACAAAATGTATGATTACATTAATGAGTCGGTGATTGGCAACCAATCAATTGCATATTGTGAGTTTGGCGTTTTCAAAGGCGCTACTATTAAGTATTGGACAACATTAAACTTAGATATTAATTCGAGGTTCTATGGCTTTGATACTTTCACCGGCCTGCCAAAAACTTGGGGCATTTTTACGGCAGATTTTAATAGGAACACTTTTGATGTTGGGGGAAAATTTCCACAGATCGATGATGAGAGGGTTCGGTTCATTAAAGGTTTGTTTCAAGATACTCTTCCAGGATTTCTTGAAGAGTATCATTCGAATCATCGATTAATAATTCACAATGATTCTGATCTATATTCATCGACTCTATATGTGTTAACCGCAGCAAATGAAATTATCGTACCAGGAACGATCATAATATTTGACGAATTTTCGTCCATTTTGCATGAATTTAGGGCATTGGAAGATTATTGTTCTGCATACTTGCGCAAATTTGAAGTCGTTGCGGCAACAATGTCGCCTACTACTTATTTACATCAAATTGCGATAGAAATGAAGTAAAAGATTAAACACATCACTCCAGCGAACGGCCGCAGCTCGCACCGCTGAGGCTTTTGGGTAGTCGACTTTCGTCCAGTAAGGAGCAAACATGTGGCAAGAGACGGATAGTAGCGACGGGGCTACAATAATTGTCGGCGAGTTGAATGGAGTGAAGAAGTTGAATGCTTCGAGAGCAATTTACCTGCATTAATAATGGAGAATAACTGAATCCTCCCGGAGGTAGCGAACATTGGCACAACCATACCTCGGCCGACTCTCGCATATTATAGAACAGCATGGGCCAATCTCCCCCGAGAATGTAACGCTGGAAGCCAGGCATTTTTTTAGCGGCGCGGCTCTATTCGCCAACGGAAAGATCTGCGCCTCCCTCAGTCCAGCAGGTTTTGCAGTAAAGCTTCCAGCAGAAGTAAGACAGAACCTGCTCGATGAGCGTATAGGCAAAGAGTTTCGTTTCTTTGCAAAGGGACCGATCAAGCGGGAGTATATTTTACTCTCGGATTCCTTCATCCAGGATGAGGAGGCGCTTCAGAGGCTCATTGAGGCGAGCGTCAGCTATGCAGTTGGCGAATTGGATTCAAGCTCTCCAGCCGAGAAATGAGAATTTTGCACTCTAACCAACCCTGGTGGCAAGGCGCAGGACCTGATCTCAAACTCAATGTTTAAGATGTGCTACAGAGCTCGAAACTAACAGGTCAACGAATGTAATCGGGAACCGTTTGTAGACAAAAGCCAGCTATGAAAAAGTTGTCTCATATTCTTTTTGGCCAAACTGTAACGACCCTGTTATTGCGGATGCGACACCTCTTTTTTCAAGATCATTGTCCTGAAACCGTATATCTAAAACCGAAGTGGACGTTCAGTTTCAGTTGACGGGAGCTCTTTCTTAGGCTAGGTTCTGGGAGTCTATCAGTCTACGGTGGTGACATCGGGGTAGTCTACCTATGGATCGGCATATTACAAAGTTTGGGTAAATAACCCGACCATTCATCGGAATATTTAATAGCTAGAGGCATAAGAATGAACGACATGAATCTCGTGTTCAAGGAAATCGACGAAGCTGACGTCCCGGAGTTAACGAGCGTAATGACCCGAGCCTTTGATGAAGACGCCAAGAAGTATCAAGGTGTAGAAAAGGGAGGACCTGAGGGTTATGATGACGGCGAGTTCTTCCGCAAGTGGTTGTTCGGATACGAGTGGACTGTCGGCTACAAGGTTGTGTCCGACAATACGATCATAGGAGCCATCATCGTTTGGGTGTTCGACACTGGGAAAAACCACCTTGGTACAATATTCGTCGATCCTAAGTACCAAAACCGAGGAGTGGGCAGCCGTACGTGGGCGTTCGTTGAGTCGACGTATCCAGACACCAAGAGCTGGCAATTAGAAACGCCCAGCTTTGCCACAAAGAATCACCATTTCTACGAGAAATGTGGTTTTCGAAAGGTCGAGGTGAAACCGGATGACGGCGACATGCCTGGTGAGTCGTGGGTATACAGAAAGGAACTGACGCCTAACCAGAGCATGAACCACAACAAGCAATAACCTCGCTGTACGTCTCTTGCTAGCGGGTAGTGCTCACCGCTAAAGCGCCTATTCAATATTTCTCACCTCCCACCACACCCACTATCCATCAGTCACTACTTCAATGGTCCCCATCTTGTCCGTCCGCAGAACGACTGGCCCATCATTGGACATGGGTGCCGATAAAGCTGGATGGGGACAAGGGAACAGTCAGTACGGTTCCAGCCAGCCTAAGAGAAATGGGTTCTAAAGCATTCAAAATTTTCAGACGGAGAATAACATCAATGATGCCCTCACCGGTCAATGCCTCATGGATCGACGTCTTAGGTTCGGCTGAGGT
>BTQB01000293.1:0-3821 GCA_036985655.1 Anaerolineae bacterium
CGATTCGAGCAGCGTTTGCTGCAAGGGTAGGGAAAGCTTTAAATCGACTGAACGGCTAATTAATTCTTTCCAGTCGATTAAAGACTCAGAGGTCGACAGCAGATACCCAATGTCGACCTGGGCAATAGGCATTGAACCCAGGTGATGATATGTATAATGTGCACAGAGGTACAGCAGTAAATCTTCAAGTGATAAGGTGAGCGAATCCTCACCTGCAATCGAAAATTGCACTGCCCTGGGGAGAATGTCTTCGGCCGAAAATGTTTTCGTGTAATATGGAATATCGATGAGGCGCCAGTGAAGCTCGACGATACATCTGCTGGGATCATCACTCGCAAATATTTGTTGGTTGAAAAACAGGCCCGAATCATCTTTCATCGGCCACATAAATACTATTTCGTAACCGATATTTTCAAGCAGTAGACGGGCGGCAGGTAAGGAAGAAAAGGGTATCAGCAGATCTAAATCAGCCATCGGCCGAAGTGCGGGTTCAGGATAAATAGTGGCTGATAGAGCAGCTCCCTTCAAGACAATAACGGGTACGTTGATCTTCGACAATCCTCGAAGAATCTCCCCAAGTTTTTGGTTAATTATCAAATTGTGAGTTGCTGACTCAATGTAGAGTTGGTGAAGGTCGTCAACTATTGAATAAGGTACAGTAGATCCGGGCACCTTTCGAATGGCATCGAAAAGTAGGGGCCCTAAATTGCTTGCTTTAGCTAGCTGGACTACGGGGAGCCAGTTCTGATTTGAGTCGCGGGCTAGTTGGCTCCACTTTCCAGCTGAATCTTGACTATACCCTGAGGAAACTGCAGTTCTTAAGAGCTCTTGAGGAGTCACTACCAAATCCAATTATTATCGCTTCCCCCAGCCGCCGCCACCTGGAGTCTCGATTAGAATTTGATCTCCCTTCTCCAAATCAAGTTTAACTTTCCCCCCAAGCTGGATTTTCTTCCCCTTCCTTATTAACCAATTACACCCCCTTTCTCCCGGCTGACCTCCATTGATACCAAAGGGCGGGAATCGTCTTCTATCGCTGACAATCGTCGCAGTAGCCGGGACCAGGAATTCAATAGCCCGACTAAGACCTTCACCTCCATTATGAATACCAGCTCCGCCAGAATTAGAGCGCAGCCGGTATTCATGAATACGCACAGGAAATTGATATTCCAACGCTTCCACTGGCGTGTTTAGCGTGTTGCTCATGTGAGCGTGCATCCCATCTCCACCATTTTGTTGTTGGCTGGCCCCGATTCCACCACCCAAGGTTTCATAATATGCAAAGATATTTGAATCAGTTCTCTTCTGGTTTCTCTCGGCCTTTTTTTCGGAATCCATAGATTGGGCCCGGGAACCAAAGGCAACATTATTCATCGTTCCCTGACTTGCAGCAGGAACCAACTCTGGAAGAGCTGCAGACAGCGCACCAAATATCACGTCTACAATTCGCTGAGAGGTTTCCACATTTCCGGCCGCAACGGCATGCGGAGGAAAGGGATCCAAAAGAGAACCAGGTTCGATTATTACCTTCCATGGCTCATAAGCGCCTTGATTCATAGGAAGGTCATCGTCTAAAAGTGCGAGGGAGAGGCAGCGGATGCAGTAGGCCGCGGCCGATATGACGATGGCTGGAACAGCATTAACATTTCCGGCAACAGCGGGTCCTGTTCCAGAAAAATCGAGGATCATCCCCGAAGGGTCAACTTTGATTTCTACCTGAACAGGAATAGGTTGGTCATTAATTCCATCATCATCAAGAAAATCAGTAAATTCATAAAGGCCTGCCGGTATCTTGGCAATAGCGGCCAGGGTCATTCTCTTCGCATAGTCAATGAGATTCTCGGCTTGGGATAGGCACTCAGATAAACCATATCTTTCGGAAATTTCTTTCAGCCGTCTATCTCCAGTTTGATGAGCAGCAATTTGAGCGGCTAGATCGCCTTGCCTTTCCTCCGGCGTTCGAACATTCTTAAGAATTAAACTCATCAGAGCATCATTTACTTTGCCCGATTCAATTAGCTTCAGAGGCGGTATAACGAGACCTTCCTGAAACAGTTCGGTAGAAATGGGCATTGAACCGGGAGAGATCCCGCCAATGTCCGCGTGGTGGGCTCTGCTGGCAACGAAGAATTGAGGGGTATTATCAGCCGAATTATCGTACGAATTGCCCGGATAGTCCTCCTGACCTCTTTCTTCCCGGTTGGCGCCTTGATCGATAAAAGCAGGAGAGACCAGTGTAATATCAGGCAGGTGAGTACCCCCGGCATAGGGATCATTAAGAATGACTACATCTCCTGGTTTAAACGGCGAACAGTGGCAGATTGCAGCCTGCACAGATGCTGGCATAGCTCCAAGGTGAACGGGGATGTGGGCCGCCTGAGCTAATATCCTGCCGTCCCCGAGAAAAACAGCGCAGCTAAAATCTAGTCGTTCTTTAATATTCGCACTGTATGCTGCGCGTCCGAGGGTTACCCCCATTTCTTCAGCTATGGAATCAAACAGATGGCGAAATATTGAAAGAGTAGCAGCGTTCATTCAATAAAAACAGGCAGGTTCCCCAAAGCAACGATGTCCTCCCAATCGCCATCACCTTCAGTAAATATAGTGGCAATCTAGCTGACTCGTCCTTGGGCAGCGGCTATAACATCCTTCATGGCGAGCAAAGTGCTTCCAGTGCTGATGACATCATCTACGATTATAACATCCTGGTCTCTAACCATATCCTGGTCTTTTTCATCCAAATACAATGTCTGCTTCTTACCCGTCGTTATAGAGACCGTTTCTGAATGGATGGCATTGCCCATATAAGTTTTATATGTCTTCCTGAGAACAATATAAGGCAAACCCATAAGGGCGCTCATCTCGTAGATGAGGGGAATGCTCTTGGCTTCTGCTGTGATGAGAACGCTGCCGGGTCCATTCTTAATTCTCTCTGCCAGGGCGGCCGCGGCCGCTTTGACAACATAGGTGTCACCCAGCATGTTAAAAATGGCTATTCGAACACCCGGTGCGACCTCAAATAGTGGAAAATGGCGAACTAGACCGGCTATTTCAACTCTGTAACTATCCCGCTCAGGCATTAGAAAACCCACTCCTTCATGTTACAATTAGACAGTGCCGCGCTGGCTCTTTAAGTTTACCCGAAGGTCTCTTGGCGGGCATCCAAGGGAGCGGACATCCAAAGGAGCAAGAAATCTTATCATGAAAGCAATAGACGTAAAACAAGTTAATTCAAAACCAGTGCTTGTCTGGCGAGACATGCCTGATGTCGATGTTAAACCAGAAGAGGTATTGGTTGACATTTATTCAACGGCAGTTAATCGAGCTGATCTTGCTCAAGCTCACGGAAAGTACCCACCGCCTAGCGGAGAAAGTGCTATCTTGGGACTAGAAATGGCTGGCGTCGTAGCTTCGACAGGATCAAGAGAGACGAAATGGGGCGTAGGAGATCGGGTAATGGCCTTGCTCGGGGGTGGCGGCTACGCAGAAAAGGTGGCTGTGCATGAGGAGATGTTGCTGCCGATTCCTGAAACATGGAGTTTTAATCATGCAGCTGCCCTTCCCGAAGTGTGGTTAACCGCCTATGTTAATTTATTTCTCGAAGGCGAAATGGCACCTAATGAGATTGTGCTGATCCACGCTGGGGCTAGCGGTGTCGGGACGGCGGCTATCCAGCTTGCTAAGACCGTGGGGGCGACAGTTATCGTAACAGTCGGAAGCAATAGAAAGCAAAGGGCATGTCAAGAGCTGGGTGTTGACTTAGCTATAGATTATAAACAGGTACAATTTTACGATGCAATCACCAATTGGCTGGATGGTCA
>BTQB01000294.1:0-3819 GCA_036985655.1 Anaerolineae bacterium
TTGTACATAGCCGAGAGTGATGAGTTCCATGAAGAAAATCCAATACTGGGTGAGAACCCGACACGAGGCGAAGTTAACCGCTATTTTTTAGGTGCTTCACTATTACACATCGGAGCAGCGTATTTGTTACCTGATAAATGGCGAAAACCATTTCAGTATATTTCTATCGGTATGGGGCTGGACCAAATCGGGCGGAATGCTGTAGCGGGCGTTAGGATCAGATTCTGAATAAGTTGACAATAATAATTTATAAGTTGTCAATGGGGGGCCTTCTGGTCCCTCTTTTTTTTATTTGCATTCTTTGTGCGCGGGTCGCTTCGCTATTACATCCCTGTCGCAGTTCATCCGCCGTATGAGTTCCTTGCGCCTCACAGATTGGACGATGACGTCGAAGTATGTCCGGCCCTCGAGCTGGGGATCCTGCTCCCTCTCAACCAGCCTCGGATCGTTGTCGGCGACTACTACTCGGCCGACGCAACCCACCGAGCTCATTGATAATATCATCAGGAAGATCAACGGCCAGGCACGAACCAGGCTTAATCTTCTGTTTGATGTATACGATTCGTTCTTTGATTTTTTCCTCATTCTTTCTCTCCGCGAAACTGAGATCGTCGGCGGCCTTTCTTTGACGACCAGTCTCTTTGTGGGTGGCCTTGTCGCTGACGCGCTCGCAGGCGTTGACGCCGTCAACGCGGCCTTTGACGTAGGCGCTAGCGATGAGACCGACGACTGCGATCGCCGCATAAATCATCAGATAAGATTTGAATTGACCGATTAATTTTTTGATCACTTCACTGCTCCGGACTTCATTCTGCGGATCCGCGCGATCTCACCGCGCAGGTATCTGATCTGCTCGTAATCGTCCGGGGACTTCTCTACTTTGGCCCGGATCCGCTCGATCTGAGCCATCAGTGATTGTATGTGGATATCCAGTGAGTAGTCTGCCTTGCTCTCTACCAGCTTCGTCTGCTGCTCCGCTTCATCAACGCGGTCGTTGGTCGCTAAAGTCTGCGAGGCCCACCAGCCCGCGCCGGACAGGGTCGTAACCAACCCGACCAGGCTGATCATCATTTTTATCGTCATTATGATCCTCCACCTTTTTTGGGGTAGTTGACATCATCATACGCGGCCGATCCGATGTATGTCGACACCATGGCGGCGATGGCCAGCGCGATGCCGGTGGCGAGCCCTGATATCGCAGTGATGAAGGCGGCGTCGATCCATCCGAATTTATATAAAATGGCGGCGGCCGGCAGAGTCAGGATGAGCTCCCAGAACGACACTTGGATCATCCATCGGCGGGTATACCAGCGATTACGAGTTGGCATATTCATAGTTTTTCTGACGCCAGTCGTTTCCTAAAATTGGCCCACGGAAAGTTCCCGCCTGGATCCCCCTGTCGACTTTGCCCAGGGTTCTCTGGGTTGTGCTTGTTCCAGTTGTTGCGAATAAATTCGTGGCTGGTGAATGACCTGTCATTGATGGGATATCTGTCCATCAGCTCTGCGCTTACCTGAGCTAATAATTCGATCTGCCCGGGCAAATAGGCAGGCTGCCCTTGATGTGCGATACCAGTCGACAGCAGGCCGATGCCGATCATGAAGTTGTTGCAGTACTCCCTGCCCTGGTACCGCGACAGGCCAGCGTGAAAGGACTGGTAATCAAACGGCACCCACATCCTGACGCTGGGTTCCCGGGTTATCACGAGATGGTAGGAGACCCGGTAGGGCACCATGATCTCATCGACGATCCTGTCCAGGTTGAAGGGGTCGTCTGGAAATAGATTTTTGCCTGAAATTTTATGGAAAGCGATGCTGGTATGCTCGTGCATAGGTTTCGGCAGGTTGGTCTTACTACGATACCAACACACCGTCGGCAGCAGCAGATCCTGATCAAGTTTGAGCAACCCCATTACCGCTTTCTCCGGCGTTCCTCGGTATCCTGCCTGGCTGTGAACTTGATCTCCCAATCCCCAAGGTGTTTAGTTGTCCAATGGAGAATGACGTTGGTCCCGGATAGGAATAGTGATCCAAGGAAACCGAAGGCCAGCGAGAATCCGATCAGCGCTTCGACAGACCGAAACATAATGAACCCATAGTAGCTGCCGGCCGACAACAAACCAAACGACAACATCCCCAGGAACATGCCGAGCATGCCGTAGGCCACGACCTGCATAAGGCGGATGGGCTTCTCTTGGCTCAGGAATATGTGGGCCGCGCCGGCACATCCACCGATGGCGCCTGATATAGCGGCGGTCAGTATCAAGAGAAGGAACCAGATCCCATCATCAGGTTTGTCGATCATTGCCCCCCCGTCAGACTTGATCATATGCCTATCCTCTATCCTTGGTTATTTTTCCGGCCTCGCCTGAAGCCGGTATGAATCCTAGCAGGAAATTAGCGATGGTGCTCATTCTGTCCTCAGATCCCCGCCGACAGGGATTTCCCAATGGGCATCGGTTCCGCCCGGTGTTGAGAGGTCGACGATTAATGTATAACCGTCGCCATCGACGATGACCACGGATTTGTCGATCGTCTTCTGGTACAGGCCGCTGGTCCCGGTGAAGTCGATGGTCTGCGGCCAAGCTATACCACCGACGTCCGCCCCTACGGAATCCTTGAGGGTGGCGGTGATGGTGGCGTCGTCAATTAATTGACCGGTGATCTTGTCGGTGACGCTGGCCAACTCGATGACCATGTCGTTGTCTTTGAGCCAGAGCTGGATGTCACTCATGTGCAGACCTCTTTGATATCCTCATCAGCTGGAAGTATTTTTTTATTGTCAGCATCAACAGCTGGATATAAAGCTATATTAGCTGTACCCGGGGTTGCCGGACGCGCTATTTCCTCATCAAAAGTTGATATTGAGAAAGTGGCGACTGGTTGAGTCATCTTATTAATATCCAATCAACTATAGCCGTACTAGAGGCGTTTGAGCTGTTAATAGTAAATCCTGTCGTAGCCTTTGCAGTGATCCAGAAAGTCTCGCTTGTATCCCCACCCAATGTTATAAAATAAATGGCGTTAGGCTCATTAGTACCAAAAGAAACAGCCGCTGTTCCTGATGTAGCAAAAGTCACCTTTCCTCTTAAATTTTCAGCATGGGCAGTAGTCCATGAAAGCCCGCCTATCCCGCGTATCTTTAAATCACCAGATGCAGAACCAAGTATTTGTGATCCAGTCCCGAAACCATCCCACAACATCTGGATAATTGCGTTACCGGAAGCATCCTCCATTCTAAAACCACGATTGCCCCCTAAAGGTATTATAGTTAGGGGATGAGTAGATCCAGAAGACCCTCTTATCGTAGTATCTTGTGTCCAAGACATAGCCTCTGCACCCAAAGCAGGAGTCGTAGACATATCAAAGCTATTAATTACTAAACTGTTTGGATTATTAATATAATTAGTAACACTGGAAGCTATGTTATTTCCTAACAACAGCGGGGCTTGAGCAGGTTGGGCAGTGGTTCCTGTGAAACTAAAAGCTGTAGTACCGGTTTCAAACCGGTTTAGCATAAATCTATGCCCTGATAATGTTGAGGCGGCAGCACCTTCAACATGTATGCCTGTAGTAAACCCGGTAATATCAACATCGTCAACTGTTATTGAATTAGGGACTATTGTTTGCCCTGTATCAATTCCAATATGAATACCTGTAAGACAATTGCCCAAGCCGCCGCCAGATATTCTGGTGGCGTTTGCTGAACCCAATAACTCTACCCCTACTGTAATATCCCCAACATCCCCAGATATTCTTTTCCTTACCCAGGGATTTGTTATCTTTGTCCAGAAAGAACCGGTGGCTGCATCTGCAACAT
>BTQB01000295.1:0-3814 GCA_036985655.1 Anaerolineae bacterium
AGTGCTCTGAACTGTTTCCCGGCTAACATTTAACGGCAGGTCTTCTGAATCGACGACGCCGACTACAAATTCTAGCCACTTTGGTAACAAGTCCCTATTAAATTCTTGAATTAATACATTGTGGGAATAGAGAGAAAGGCCCGGTTCCTGACGAAGATTCAAGATTCCACGTTCCCTCTTTGCGGGAATGAACATTAATGAACGAATATGTAATGGAGCGTCAGAAGAAAGATGGATCGTTATCAGCGGATCTTCAAAGTCCATTGTTAACTGCTGGTAATATTTTTTGTATTCTTCTTGACTTATTTCTGAAGAAGACCTTCGCCAAATCGATTCCTGTTGGTTTGCCTGATCATCACCGATAAATATGGGGTAGCCGATATAATCGGAATGTTTGGTCACGATCTGTTTTAGTCGCCATGTTTCTGAAAATTCTTTGGCATCTTCCTTCAATTTAATGTGAATCTCTGTTCCTCTATCTGATTTATCAGCCGGTTCTATTGAGAAATCCTCCCCACCAGTGGAGAGCCAGGCGGCCGGCTGGGCATCTGGTTGGTAACTTCGAGATAAAACCTTAACCTCTTCAGCGACCATAAATACTGAATAAAAACCAACGCCAAACTGGCCAATAATTTCCGATGGTGCCTGCTCAGAATCGGAGATAGCTTTAAGAAATTCATCAGCACCTGATTGGGCGATAGTGCCCAAATTTCTTACTAATTCATCTCGGGTCATTCCAATCCCGCTGTCTTTGACTATTAATGTTTTTCCATCTTCCGAGATATCGATATGAATTGCTAGTTCGGCCTCCAGATCGAGAACATCCGAATTTGTTAGCATCTCGAAATGGATACGTGTCAAGGCATCAGATGCGTTAGAGATCAACTCCCTGAGAAAAATATCCCGCTCTTTGTAAAGGGAATGGATCAAGATATTTAGAAGTTGTTTTACTTCAGTTTTAAATTGATAGGATCTGGATTCTTCGGACATTTTATCTTTCTTATTTAGTTTTATAGGTTATTTGTAGGTTAATAATCTAATATGGAGCCAAACCATTAAAAAAATAAACTACCCCGCTAGGATATGAATCGGCGCCCAATATACATTACGATGCCAACTAATATTAATCCCAGGCCAATGAATAACAAGACATTGGAATTAAATCCCTCATCCCCGGATACAGAGTTTGTATCATCATCAACTGGCTGATCGCCAATCACTTTTGTCGTATCGGTTATTTTCGGCGAAGGTGTAAGGGTAGCTCCTGCCGATTCTGGAATCGGTTGGACCTGTTCTTTAGCGGGCGTTTCACCGGCCTCTGCTACTGCAGGTGATTTTGTCGCTGCATCAGTAACAGCAGGACTCGCTACTGTTTCTTTGGTTGGTGTGTTGGTTGCCGGCGGTGTTTGAGTATGAGTTGGTAAGGGAGTACATTGTGGTTCGACTGTTGGCGCCCAAGTGGATTGTGGCGATGGTGTTGCATCGGCTGCCAGATCTGAATCTGCCACTGGAACATTACCAATATACCCGCTAACAGAAACAGCTTCATCAATTACCCAACCGTTACTCTTGTCTGCCAACTCAATCAACCACCATGGTACAAATTCTGACCTGCCAACAATCGGCCGGACCTCTAAAAATACAAGCTCTCCAATTAGTTCAAAATCGATACCTGGTCCTAACCTTATATTAACTGTATCGAGAGCCTGAACTGTAGGCGGCTCTGTGCACGGTACTGCCGTAAGCAAATATCCTCCCTCCGGTGTCAAAACAAGATCAATTGTTGGACTGCTGGCTGTCTCGGTTTGCGCCTCCGGGCTCAATTCAGGTGTTGGCGATGATTCCCCGGGTTTGGGTGTAACAGGTACAGGGGTGGGCGTTCGAGTAGGAACTGTTGATTGATTAGCCGATCTAGAAGAACGGCTGTTTGCATCTAACATGCCATTAATACCAAAAAATAGAACAGTACTGAGAAGAAAAATCACGAGGATCTTGATAAATCTGTTTGGCCTGCGCATCAGCTTACTCTTTAAGCGACTTGTTAATCTTCTGTCCTAGGTACAAAAAGCAATTCTATCTTCTGATCAGTGATAAGCGATGTTTCAAAGTATAGCTCATCTCCAAGAACAGTACCTGGCTCAGGTGATGAGGAAATTAATGTAAGTCCTGGAGGCGCTGTTATCCTGACTACAAGTGGGTTGGCGGCCGTCCCAGCCTGCTTCTGAACCAGAAGGCTGTATCTGAATCCTTCCTCCGTTTTCTCAAAAGTGCCTTGTGGTAAGCTATATTCAATTTTTGTGGAGACTTCTTCTCCTGGTTGAATTTTTAAAAAGGTTTCATAGGAAGTAAATGAGTCACCGGGATTTGATGAAGTCATAAGTACACCATCCCATGGCTGTTTTGATAATAATGACTCAGCGGCGATGGGGTGTGAACTGGCAGATATCAGAGAACTTTCTCCAGGAGTATATACTCTCAAATAGTTCCAATAACAATCATTAACCATCACATTGTAAGTTATCTTTGACGGATCATATACATGTAATCCTTGACGGCATTCTTCCTCCCCTGGTTGGCCGTTATGGGAATAAGTAATAGTTACGATAGCCTCGGCGCTCCCATCTTCATTCAATTTAAGCTGGTAATCTATTGCCCGATCGACAACAGCGTTTACCTTGTTAAAACCCATATTTGTATCGATGACTTGAAGGTAATCCGTTGTTTCTTCTAAAAATTGTTGGCCATTCCAACCGAGATCTGCCAGGACAGCTGCGGCCTTGGGATCCTGAAGGTAAATTTGGAGATGCCGCTGGTCAGCAGCGGAAAGCAGAGATTTCGCTAAGTTAAGCAGATCGAGCGAACTAAAATCGCTTACGAGTTTTGTCATCAACGCATTTGCCAAAGGACCCATGAAATCCTTGCGCGTCCGCAACCAACTCCTGTCATCGCCCTCATCAGGTTCCCATGCAGAACGTAGTTCGTAGACTAAATTTTGAGCATTTATCTGAAGGTCAAGATCGCTTGAATAAATCGGGCCAACAGCCTGCAGAAGGAATATTAAGAAGTTCTGATCAATAGCAATGGCGCCATCAAGTGGAACTTCTTTTGAATAAGAATATAAAGCCATCGCTTGTTCGGCCGAAGTTGGGAAATCTGGCCAAAAGTTGGCATCTCGGAAGAGAAATAGTTCCGACAGCATAAAGTCCTGAAGCGGCCGAGGTGGAAGGTCATACGGCTTGTTTTCCAAATCATCAATATAATTTCCGTCCTCAAAGGTTAAGGACGAGATTGAGCCGTCCTTTATCTCTAGCAGCCCCGCGCCGCTGATAAAACCCCCTGTTGGACGCAGCTCATCTTCGTTCTGAGCAATTAGAAGATAATTCTTTTGTTCGCCTACACCCATGATGTCGGGGAGTATTGGGGCTAACTTAAAACCAGCCAGAGCCAGGGGCAATTCCTGGTCGAATCTTTCAAATAGAGTTCGAATTCGCCAGGGCAGCTCATCAACATTATCGATTTTATTTCGAGCTTCAAGAAGACGATAAAATGCATTGGAAGATTGGACCAATTCTGCTTCTGCATCATCTATCGTCGCCAGTAAAAGGCGTATCTTTTCCTCCCCAGCCAATTCATCGTCCCGTAAGATAGATAGCCCGGGCTTCATGCCCTTCATCGCATAATAAGCGCTGTCGGATCCAGCGTCAGCCATGACCATCAGTTCCGGCCCGACGGAAAGTACGGGTCCGATTTTAGGAAGCCAATAAAATTTCGCTGCCAGCGGTAGTATCGGTCCGAGTTGACGATTTAGGATTTC
>BTQB01000296.1:0-3805 GCA_036985655.1 Anaerolineae bacterium
AGAAGAGCCGTCGCTGCTGTAAACATCAAAGCTTCAATCAGACTGTCAAACTGCTCCTCCGTAAACAGATCTGTCACAACGTCATAGGCAAAAAAAAGGATTATGATTGCAAGGAGTATGAACTTTAATCGCATAAATTACGTTTCCTGGTCGATATTCAATACAGCTGAGGTTCCTATCAATAATAGTAAGCATTGAGTATGACTGTATCACATAAGGAGGGATGGCTTATGAGAAACATCTGCTCCAACTTATGTGCTAAACGGACATTCATGTCTTCATGCGATTACAGGAACCGATGTGTTTATAGAAGCGCCCTATACTGTATATTTTACATATCGACACTCGCCGTATACCCGGATGTTATAAACCCTCTTGACAAGTGGTACTATTATAGTACCATATATAGATGCCGCCCAAAATCCGTGAATTAGTCAAAGCGTTGGAGGGGTGCGGTTTTGTTAACCGTGGCGGCAAGGGAAGCCATCGGAATTTCAGGCATCCGGCGGGGTTGAATATCACAATCAGCGGCAGGCCAGGTGATGATGCAAAGTATTATCAGATTAAAGATATAAAACAGGCAATCAGGTGGGCTAGCGATGAAGAAGCGTGATCAATATCTTAAAATTGTAGAATGGTCAGAAGAAGACCAGTGCTATATTGGCCGTGTGCCCGGTCTTGTTCTGGGCGGCGTGCATGGAAAAAATGAAGCCAGAGTTTATGAGAAACTCGGCGCATTGGTAGATGAGTGGATAAAGATTTATAAGGAGGATAATGCACCACTACCCCTGGCAACGGCGGGCAAGAAATATTCCGGGAAATTTAACTTGCGTGTCGGTTCAGAACTGCATGAACGTCTTACTATTGAATCTTTAAAAGTAAATGAGAGCTTGAACAGCTACTGCGTAAAAGTTCTTAAAGATGAAACTGGCTTATAAACAGAAATCACATTCATAAAGTAGGTTGGCGGTAAGCGACAGCGCACCCCAACAATTCGGTGGGAGGATTGCAGCGCATGCGTCATGGCTAGGATCGGTGTAATGTCGACGCCGCCAGCGATGAGAATATGTTCTTCCGCCTTGTAGCTAAGCTAAGGAGTGGAGGAGAGTGGACCAATTCTTTGCGATCCCGCTCCAATCGTAGCGTTCCTCGGCCACCTGACGCAGGGTCTGACGGTGCCTGTCCCCGATACCTAAAGCCACGGGGACCTTGTGAGCCAGATTCGCCACCGTCTCTTCGGGTTGGGCACTGATTTTCATCCATTCCCCTTCTCCCTGAGGCAGAATTTCCGATACCGAATCAATGCTCGCTGCCATCCCGCCGAAATAGGTACCGATGGGGAAACATCCGGAGGCCAGTGCCTCCAGAAAGACCAGCGGCCCGGCTTCAGGAATCACCGACGGAAAGATGGCCACATCACCACAAGGAAACAGATAGCGAAGCAGGGCATGTTTCAGATAGCCCAGAAATAAAACGCGATCGGCGTGGAGAAACTTTTGGGCCTTTCCAAGGTATTGCCCCAGCTCCCCACGTCTTTCGAGCGATTGGAAAAAATTCAGGACTTCCTGGAAAGGTTCAGGTGAAGTATCTTCATGGGGGCTTCCCCAACGAACAAATTTTTCCATCAGCCTTTGCTCCCCCTGTCCCAGGGCCCATAACCAGGCCTCCATTACTTCACGTAAGGGGCCATGGCCCACGACTACAAGGCGCGCTTGAGGGGTTTGTTCAAGGATCAGAGGGAGGGCGGCGATCAGGGCAGCTAATCCCTTATTGGCAATAAGGCGGCCGACAAACAAAAGAATCTTTTCCTGCTCCCAATCTACCTGTTCAAGTTTTTCCTCGATATCTTCATCCGGGACCATCTTCATTTCCGGGGAGGCAAGCAACAGGGCCTGCTTGAACTCCTCTTCTGTGATGTTTGCCGAAAGTTTTTCCGTTAATTGTACCCAATGCCCCGGTGTCTTCCCTCGCGGAACCCCGGTAAGTTTCTCCAACAGGCTCTGAATCGTTTCGTTACGCAAGTGGCGGGGTATTGGCTTAAACAAGTCGGTATCTACTCCCAGATTTAATCCACGCAACTTGCCTTTCAGACCCGGAACCGAGGAGAACACCTGTATTAGCCGTTGTTTCATTTCCGGACCCACGAATAAAATCGCCTGGGCCGTGGCAAAGGCCTCGGAGGCCAGACGAAGGAACCGCGGATCGTGTTTCACCACATATTCGATCGCACTGCCGTGGGGCATGATGGCGAAGGGGATGGCGGTGGCTTTACTCACCCGTTCTGCCACCACCGACATCAAGACCGCATGGTTGGCATGCAACACGGTGATGTTGAATTTCTCCACGACCTTTTGCGCGACCCGGGTATTGAGCTGGAGGTATTCTTCGATTTGCTCGTCAGACAATTCCACCATGGGGATAGCCCTCGATTTTTTTAGCGAACGGTCGGCCGCATACACCGGCAGGATGTCCCCCAGTTCCGGTTGGTGCAGGATGCAGCGACCGGGATAGGGGGTATCCCGGTCGAACAAAGAAATCACCGAGCCATCGGCGGCATAACGATAGGCTTCGGCGATGAAATCGAATCGTTCCGGGTGATCTTCCTGGCAGATGAGATGAACAGTTTCCCCCTGCCGGCAGAGAGCCTGTGCCATATAACGGGTCCACAAATTACTTCCCGACCCTTCCAGGTGATAGCCATGGAGGAGCCCAATCAATGCTTACCCTCTCTCCGGGAGCTTAGGGGAATAAGAACGAACATGACTAAAAGGCAGCAAGACAAAGTTTCCTCATACTATCAATGATAGATGCTATCCCAGCTAGAGGCCGCGATCTTTAATAATTTCATAAAATAGAAAACTGGCTGAGACTCAGATTAATGCATTACAGTGATCATTTCGCCTTCAAGCAAGAGGTGGAACGCTTGGCTGGGCGACGAGTCATCTCTTTAGAAGAGCGGGGGAAGTTCAATCTGACCCCATTTTTCAATGTTCTGGCTCTATTTATTCTCAAGTTTTTTCTTTGGATCAAAACAAAGCGCTGACGAAACACACCAGCGACCCATCGTTAGTAATATTCCTATATAAACCAATAGAAATAGACCGAGATAGACTCGATACTTTTCCCATACAGCCTCATCTTGCATAAAATCAGATAAAAAAAGTGTTCCGATAGCTAATGTAATTGCAAGCATAATTAGGACATAACGTAGCGCAATTCTTTCTGCTTCTTTAAACGGAACCATTTCCTTGTATTTTCTTTTGTAAGCAGTACTTACCAAACCGGGACCAATAAGAAGCCAGATAATCTCACCAATAGCCAAACGAGGGAACCCAAACGTCGTTACCAGAAGACCATAAATAATCAGCAATGCTATAGAGGTAACGCACAATCTTGTTACCATTTGATTCGTCGTCGGTCTTGTCATTGGGTATAAGTATACTCAACAATTCAGGATTTCAATCGAGTCTGACTCTTTTGGTTGTAAACCGTGGTCTGTCCCCGGTTGTCCCCGGTTGTCTGATCATTTCGGCTTCAAGCAAGAGGTGGAACGCTTGACTGGGCGACGAGTCATCTCTTTAGAAGAGAGGGCCTAAGCCTAAGCGGAAGGATGCCGAATAGTTTTTACACTGATCCCAAATATTCCAGACCCCAAATATTCCAGATATCTAAACTGTGGTCTGTCCCACTACTGTCCCACAACTTAGCACAATAACTCCAATTGTGGGCTGACTTCAGATCGATCAGGAGGTGGGTCACCGCGTAGCAGCGCTATCAAGTCGCGTTTCATAAATAAATTCAACTG
>BTQB01000297.1:0-3773 GCA_036985655.1 Anaerolineae bacterium
ATCTCTAAAGCAGCCTGGGCGCGATTTCGGGCGCCGTTTATACATTCCTCATCGCTCATGGGCATGGGACTGACCCCTGGATTGACTCTTACGGGAAAGACCTGGGCCTCTGGCCAAATTGGAAGGACCACAGATCGAACTGCGCCAACTTTAACAGGATTATTGGAGCCGACAGCAATTTTCACGATGGTTATCTGGCTAGCAGACGGTTAATTTCATCTTCGTCAAACTCGTCCCTGGAATCCACGAAGGTCTCGAGAGCCATCTGGGCCAACTGAAAGAAAGACCTGAGGTCAGCAATACGCCTTAGAGTATATTTTGCCAAATCACTCTCATCAGCTGGAAGCTCGTCCTCTACCGCACGAAGCTTATCCACACTCTCCTCTAATACCTCTAGAGCTAGCTGGACCTCCCGGAGCTCGCGGCCGCTGAGGACATTGCGGATGACTGTCCATAATTGTGACTCTGCCATGTAGTATTTCTTGCGCTCACCCCGCATCCAAACTTCCTTGGCCATCCCCCACCGTTCCAGGGAACGCATATTCATGCTGACTGAGCCTTTACTGATCTGGAGATCCTCGGCCAGGTCGTCGAGGGATAAGGCTTCAGGACTAAGGAGAAGAGTACCATAAAGCCTTCCCATTACCTCGCTGAAACCAAAGAAACCGGCCAGCCGGCCCAATCCAGCAACAGTACTTTCTTGAACAGCCTCGATATTTTCGTGCATCAATAACTCTGCGTTCAAAACGTTCTAAACGTAAAGGTACCAGATGGAAGGCAGGAGGTCAAGCGAGGTTGTCGGCGCTGTGATATAGCGGTCCATGTCCACGGCCCAAATGCCAATCGGCCGCTTTTCTGATGGCCCGATTTGTATATTTGTGAGCCATCTTTACAGCATCTAACATGGAAGCGTCTTTTGCTAGAAAAGCACAAATCGCTGCCGATAGCGTATCGCCACTCCCATGGGTATTGGGTGTATCAATAAAGTGGGATCGGAATTGGTGGATTGATCGATGACCAAAGAGGATATCTATTACATAATTGTCCTGCCTCCAGCCCTTGATAAGAACCCAGGTTGATCCATAAAGTTGGATTCTTCGGGCGACTTTCTCCACCTCTGACAGCGAAATTACCGGCGATCCTTGGAGAATTTGAGCTTCCGGAATATTCGGCGTTACCAGATCGGCAAGGGGAAACAGATATTTTATATAGGCATCGGATACAGATGAATCAAACATCGACTCCCCCCGATGATCTACCAATACAGGGTCGATGATGATCCGGGGAGGTTTAAATTTATTTAAAACTACTCCTATCGCCTGTATTGTTTCAGGGGAACCAATGAAACCACTTTTGATCGCCTCAGCTCCGTAATCAGACAGCACAGCCTCTATCTGAGCAGCGACAAGCTCAGAGGGAATTGGCTGAATAACAGATATCTCCTCACTGTTTTGGGCCGTTACCACCGTGACAGCGCTCATGCCATAAACGCCAAGGGTGTTGAAGGTCTTTAAATCAGCTTGCAGCCCAGCTGCACCACCACTGTCGGAACCAGCGATAGTGAGGACTTTAGGTGGTTGCCCAGGCCGTTCTTCAAGATGGGAGGTCAAGGTTGCTGACTTGTGCGGGCTCAAGCTTGTTTATTATTGTGTTCGATTTGTTAGGAGCGACTGGCTTCTATCGAAATGAGTCCCTTCAAGGAAATATCTGGCTTCTATCGAAGTGAGCGCCCTCAATCCGGACAGCTGCTTTCATGTTATTTATATATTTAATTCAGCGCCATATTTTTGATTATTGCTGATGCAAATTGGGATGTGCTGAGCTTAGTAGCGCCTTCCATTTGGCGGTGTAGATCATAGGTGACGGTCTTTGCTTGAATTGTCTTGGTCATGGCTTGGATGATCAGGTCGGCCGCTTCCTGCCAGCCCATGTACTCAAGCATCATTGCCCCGCTGAGGATTAAACTGCCTGGATTAACCATGTCCTTTCCAGCATATTTTGGTGCGGTTCCGTGTGTCGCCTCAAAAATAGCGATGCCATCGCCAATATTACCCCCTGGGGCCATCCCCAGACCACCGACCTGAGCAGCAGCTGCGTCGCTCATATAATCTCCATTGAGATTTAGGGTGGCGATGACCTCATATTCATCTGTTCTGGTTAGAAGCTGCTGGAGCATATTATCGGCAATCCTGTCCTTAATCATGATCTTGCCATCCGGCAGTTGACCATTGAACTTTGACCATACTTCCTCCTCAGTAATGGTTTCCCCTGGAAATTCATCGGCCGCCAACTCATAACCCCAAGTTTTGAAAGCGCCCTCAGTAAATTTCATAATATTGCCTTTGTGAACCAGGGTAACCGACGCCAGATTACGATCTATGGCATGTTGGATAGCCTGTCGAACGAGGCGTTTGGTGCCACTTTCTGTAACCGGTTTGATCCCGATTGCAGCTTCATTACTTATATCTCTTCCGAGCTCCACATTCATGAAGGCTATCAGTTTCTGGGCCTCTGGAGATCCAGCTGACCATTCAATTCCGGCGTAGACATCTTCGGTGTTTTCCCGGAATATTACAATGTTCATTTTTTCCGGTTTAACCATAGGACTGGGCGTACCAAGAATGTAGCGAACCGGTCGGACACAGGCGTACAAATCAAGCACCTGTCGCAGAGTTACGTTTAGGCTGCGAAAACCGCCGCCTATTGGCGTAGTGAGTGGGCCCTTTATGCCGACCAGGAATTGGCGCATGGCATCGAAAGTCTCCTCTGGCAAATAGGAGCCATAAATCTCGTCGGCCTTTTCTCCTGCGAATATTTCCATCCAGGAAATCTTACGTTTACCTTCATAAGCCTTGTTAACGGCCGCGTCCCAGACTCTTTGAGACGCGGGCATAATATCTACACCGATACCGTCGCCTTCGATATAAGCCACAATTGGAAAATCAGGCACTTGAATTTGGTTATTTGAGAATGTTATCCTGTCTCCTGCAGGTACTTTAATGTGTCTAAAGGACATGATGCTTATAACTCCTTAGTGCTTGGAATTAAAATGAATTTCCTGGTTCACACTGCCGGGCAACTTGTGTGCAATAATCAGCGGATTATATCGCCTGCACCCTCAATAATTTAGTTTTTACTACGATCTTTATGACGGTGGTCGCAACACCAATGTGTTGGATTATGGCAAACCACGTTTTAAGAGATTGTGACACCCAAACGCCAACCTTTTTAATGAACCATGGAAAGGCAAAGATTCGATTGTCTGCCTATCTATTATTTTGAGATCGTCCCTGTCAGTTAATGTGTCTATTCGACAACCTTAGATGGGAAGGAAAAGCCTACTTTTTAAATAGAGCAATTATCCAGGCAATGGCAAACAGGAGTAGTATGATAAGAATCGTCCAGATATACCATGGGTAGCTGGCAATTAACAAATGTCGAATTATCCCAACAGCGGACAAAACTGTAAAGATAATCTCCAACTCAACAAGATATGCTACTTTGTCCCATTCTTCAGCTCTCCATCCACGAAAAGAGCCCCAGGCAAGAGCCAATAATGCAGCCCCAAACATTCGGGTAAGAATAGGATCTATTGGCACCCAATCTAAGATATCTAGTGCACGACCAGGCGCAATAAGCAATGGAAGACCAAAAACTAAAGCAATGATTGAGTGAAGGGCGAAGGTGATACGAGTGGACGTGGACATTTTGCGACCTCCTTAATATGAATAACCATAGTTTATTAAAAAGGAACTCCTTTGTATAGCATACCA
>BTQB01000298.1:0-3771 GCA_036985655.1 Anaerolineae bacterium
GCCCGGGTCTTGATATCAAAGCAGCGGACCCGATGGCCCCGATGGATGAGTTCGTCTAAGGCGCTTAAGCCAACATTGCCAAAAGCACCGGTTAATAATATTTTCATGATTTATCTTTCATTCCTTTTAATAAAATTTCCATCCCTTCCTGTGAAACCTGCTCCCAGTCGGCGGCCGCTGGATCGAGAAAGCCCTGAATTAATAAGCCTATGGCCAGGGCGATGACGATGGTAGCGGCCGAGTCGCCGTTTAGTGACCGAAAAGTTCCATCAGCAACCCCGATCTCAAAAATGTTAGCGATCTGCTGGCGATAACGATGAAAGGGCCTGGTGGTTGCCTGTAATACCTGCGGATCGTGGAACGCTCTGTTTAGGAATTCCAGGTAGATCATCATCTGCTGATTGGGAAGCTGGATTATCTGGCCGATGACGCGGGTCATGGCTAGGAGCTGACTGGCTGGATCGTCCGCCTGATCACCCAGGGCCACAAGGTGCTGGTCTAACCCTTCCAACCATTGGTCAATCAGCACAATAAACAGCTGCTGCTTACTGGAAAAGTGGTGATAAAAGGCGCCCTTGCTGACCCCCGCAGTTTCACAAATAGTGGCGACAGCTGTACCGTCATAGCCTGATTCGGCGAAACAAAGGGCGGCCGCTTCAATTATTCGATTCCTTGTTTCTGTCCGGCGCATTTCTTGTTTATTCATTTCGATCTCGTTAACCAAAAATACCGACTGGTCAGTTTGTATTATATCTAATATAAGATGCGTGTCAAGGTTTGAGAATAAGATCTATTCGGTGCTCTAGAGGTGAAATTGTTAAGTAAGGAAGGTGAGCACGAAATAACTTTATCGAATGACTTAAAATGAGGCACGGATCGCCGAACCGAGACGAGCCTAAACGCGGACTATGCTCTCATTTTTTGAGAAATGTCATTCTCATAATTTGGGTTTATGCTCTTTTTCGTCCAGAGGATATAATCTCCCTGAATGTGTTTGCCCGTCCATTTGACGCGAGGTTCTTGCTCCTCATCCGTGGGCGGACTTTCCATTTCTTGACGAAAACAATTCATTGCTGGTGGGGCAACAGGCTGCTGATTTGCTATACTTTCGGCAGGCCGCTGCCGTCCACTCGGCAGATGGCTTAGACCTCGGTCAACGTTTGCGCGTTGGCCGAGGTTGCTTTTCGAAAGGGAGGTATTAGATTGTCATGTTATGTAGCCTGGCGCAATAGACAAAGGTACCATAAAGTAATTTCACAATTCGCGTATTATTTGACTCCGTGTAACCTTTGTGTAGTGTAGTAGAGCTATGTATAAAGTTAAGAAGGTGTCCGGCATTACAGGTATAGCGCCCACCTCGATAATGAACGACTGACCCGGATAGCGTAAGAAGTCGATGCTGCCCGGATGTCAGGCCAGCTCGAAGCCATCTACCGGCGCCACTGGTGGCAAGAGTGGAGGTCGGAAAGGCCAGAGGAACCCAATGATTAGGCAAAAAAACGGTAAATGTAAGCTATTCGAGAGTGACGGTACTACTTTTATATGTGACGCACGTTATCGGATCAACAGTTATACAGACTCATCGGGCTATCAGGATAACACGGGAGCTTTGTATGATATCGACCGATCTACACTCCCCAGCCTAAATGGACAAGAAGGGATCCTGAAGTTGGAGGATGGGCAGTCGCTCGACTTCGCTGCGAGGGGTTTGGATATGATGATGGAGCGCCTCGACATCCGGATCAACACCGCGATTAAGATATAAGAACCGCCGGCCGTGGTGGAAGTTGTGGGGGTGAATCTTTCGAACGTTCGAAAGAAATTACGATCGCTCATAATATTATGTTATGACCCTCCCGTACCCCCTTTTGAACCTTTGGAGATTTTAACCGGGGGAAGTGAGGCCTGCTACAGGAACTGCAATCAATCCGCTTGGGTGGGGAATTTTGGGCTGATGGATAGCTTGTTGGGAAAGGAATGCTTTAAGGCTAATCCTTAATGAAGTATGATAGGGTCAGAGTCGATTACTACCTTCCTACTTGACAAATGACAAGGCAAGCCTTACTATTTGAATCCATAAATATGTCATATCTGACATTTTTATGGTGATGGGCCTCGCATGGGTGAGGATAAGCAGTTATTTATTCTAACAGGGGGTATAAAGACACCCCCTATGTCTAAAGAAGCAAGGAGAACGACTGGACAGCTATTGAGAAAATTGCAGCAAGGCGATAGCCTAACTGCACCCTATTCCAAGCGAATTAGGACAATTGGGCCAAGGTGTCACGAGCTTAGAATAAGAGACAATCGAGTGATTTGGCGGGTATTCTACCGCATAGATAGTGATGCGATCATTGTTATTAAAGTATTCAAAAAAGAGACACAAAGGATACCCTCGCACGTAATTGACACTTGTAGACAACGCCTTAAAAACTACGACGCAGAGTAGCTGGAATAACCATGGATAGCAAAAAATTAACACGGCTGAAAGAAAAAGGAATAGTCCCCACAACAGTCGGGGAGTTCTTAGGGCTGTCTCCAAGCGAAGTTGCTTTAATTGACCTCAAGCTCTATTTTGCAAAATTCGTAAAAGAGGTGAGAAAAGAGAGGGCAGTAACCCAAGCTCGTCTAGCCCAGTCGATGGGCTCTAGTCAATCACGTGTTGCAAAAATAGAAAATGGAGACCCTGCTGTTTCTCTTGACTTAATCTTTAGGGCTCTGCTTGCCTTAGAGGTCCCACTTTCAAGGATTGCTCGCATAATAGAAGCATTTGAGCCACCTGATTACATAGGCCCTAGCACTCTTAACCTTGTGACCGAATCTCAGATGAAACATACAGCTGTAAATGCTCTCCGACCCCAGTTAAAAGACAAGGTAGATTTGAGGTAGACGCATGATCCTCTTGCCTTACCCCACTGTACCCCCTATGTAGTATCCGGTAGAAAATCGGTGTTCCTTTTTAAGCGGCAATTTATCCCGATTATCGCTTAGAAACGATCTCATGGCCTGTTTTGGGCTATTCTTCTAATGTCCGTTTCTTTTATGGCAATATGGCACATGCAGGAGCTGGGCGGCTTCCTGCTTGGCTCGCTCGCCCCCGCTATCGTATCGACTGGTGGCTGCCGGTTTGGCATGCCCGGACATTTTCTGAACAGTTGCGATATCGGCGCCTGCATCCAACAAGTCGCCAACAAACGTGCGCCGGAAATCATGCGGACTCAAATCAGCGATGCCCACATCCTTGGCTCTTATCTTCAGCATATTATAGATTGCATGAGGTGTCAGCCGGCCGCGTCTCAGATATCAGTCACGGATTGGCCGCAGCTATCCAGCAATGCCGATATCTCGGCCATTGTCACATGGCGCCCAGACGGTACAGTCTAGTTGCTAATATTCTTAATGTTGACCGCCCGCTGACAATCCTCGCCGACATCTGGCAGAGCGTAAATCATTAAGAGATCGGGCTTTCTAAGCTGCGATGGTGGTGTTCACTGTCTCAATCGAGGACAGGAGATGCATGAGAAATTGCCCGCCATAAATCAGTGATAATTAACCAGCTATCGCATTAAAGTATTCTTAGGATTTTCCATTGCGGCCGTTCTTTGATCCAGCATAAGGCCGGCTGAAATCGAAGGTTAGCGGGGGCGGATCGAAGGGGACGCCCCGGGCTTCTGCCCTGGCTCGGGCGCGGCCCCTGGCAGTTAGCTGGGTGCGAGCCTGCTCTCGATAACCAACGCTGTTATAGGCGCAGAAGGGGATCTGCTTGCCATC
>BTQB01000299.1:0-3767 GCA_036985655.1 Anaerolineae bacterium
ATCAACGGGGGGAATTGGCGGCCGCGAACGTGGAAGAGATTGAAAAACAGAGGCAGCCGGTGATCACTTATCGACGGGTATAAAGTAAAACCAGCGAGGTCATTTATCCGGACCTCGCTGGTTTGATAAGCTAAGGTGCGGTCACTTTCAGGCTGTAATCCCCGTTGCCCTTGGGGTGACCGGCCCCTGCCACCACCCGAACAAGATATTTTCCAGCCGGGCCGTTGTGGCTCAGGATATAACTACCACTGGCCTGGTCACCCTTGAAGGTTACCAAATTGCCCGAATTCTGGTAGTAGAGCAGGACCTGGGCGTTGCTCTTGAGGAACTTGGTCACGTTGACGGTGAAAGCGCCGCCGTTCGATGTGAAGTAAAACCAGTCACTCTCCAGCTCCGGATGATCATTATCCGGGCTTCCTTTGTAGGTCCTGAAGAAGCAGAGTGGTCCATTAGCCGAGCTGGGAACATTATTGGGCTCTTTCTCCCTTGGTCCATTGAAGCCACCGCAAAAGTCGCCTACAGACAATGGAACGAACACGTTGGCATCTTGAACAACGATAGTTTTACTTTGGGGATCGCTGAAACCAGGGCCAGAAACAGTCAATGTTATGGTTTTTGTACCTGTCTTTTTATAGGTGTGGGTGGGATTGCCGCAGGTGGTGCTATTACTGCTATCGCCAAAATCCCAGGAGCAGGATGTGTAATCTCCTAAGGATTTATTGGTAAACTTTACCGTTAGGTTGACCGGGCCGCTGGTGGGGCTTGCTGTGAAATCGGCCACGACATTGTCAACGGTTATGTAGCTGCTACGTGTTCGAGTATTGCTGCCGCCCAGACCGCTTACCGTAAGCTTCACATTGTAGATTCCCGGTTTCTTATATGTATGAGAGGGATTACCACAGCTGGAACTTTGGGCACCATCTCCAAACGTCCACAAACAAGATGAAAAAGCACCTTTGGATTTGTTGATAAATGTAACAGAATGATTTACCCGTCCACTGGTTGGTGACCCTGTAAAATCTGCAGCATTTTTTCCAAAGGCAATATTGTCAAAACCTTCATATTTTAAGGTAGCAATTGGTTTTAACGCACTAACATTGACCCTTGATATATATTCTACAGTCGCAACACCCCAAAATGTACCAGACTGCAAGACGTCTGAAGTTACGGTGCCTAGGAGCTTTCCACCAGGTCCATATATGGTAAAAAGAAAACTATCATTGGCGAAGAACCAGCTGATGAAGTCGCCGCCCAACGCGTAAACAGCGTTATCTGGAAAGACGATGTCAAGAGTGCCATACGAAGATGTACCGATGGTTTTCGATGTTAGTGGTTCCCCATTAAAACCTGCATCAATCGCTACAAACGCAAAACTAATTGGCGGATTAGCGATAAACTGAACGCCGTCTACTATATCACCGGGATCAAAGCAGGGATCACTGCTATCTTTGTCTACAGGAGTATTACACGTTTGCGGAGTATTTCCAACAGCCTTTGAATCTTCGAAATCTTCTAAGGTAGCACCAGGAAAATCAGCAATAAAAACCGATTTATCGCTGTAAAATTTAAGTTGTGTGTCTGGTATAGGCACGAAAGCCATCCCCTGAATCCTGCCTGTCGCTCCCAAAGCATTGGCCGCCTGAGTTCCCTCGTCCGTAAGTTTGCCATTACTGGCGTTCACCGAGAATGTAGTGATATTTCGCGAGGATGCATTTGCGGCATAGAGAAAACTGCTGGTTGAATTCAACGCCAAGACATGCGTATCTTTAAACCCAGTTGCAAAGGGCGAGTCGGTTACCTCCGTTAGCGTAGTTGCAGTGCCACTGCCGGCAATTTGAAATACAGCGACCTGATTCAAAGCCCGGTCGGCAACCATAAAATAATTTGACGGGTGCAACAAACCAAATCCAGCCCCCGAGAAATCATTTGCTCCCCCAACACTGGAAGCGAATGGATTACCACTTACAGCTGTTAAAATCCCATTCGTAGACGTAAACGCACCCACGTCACCCGTGCGCCAACTTGAAACAAATAATCGGCCATCGCTATCAGTTGCAAAGGCATTGTTGCCAAATATTCCTGAATTATAGGGTGAGCCCGCAAGGTGGGATAATACGCCTATAGGTTCATTTATGCTAAATTCTGCTATCAAACTATCAGCGCTTCCACCAGCATAATAGTAACCTCCGTCCTGGCTCAATGCACAGCCAAACGGGAGTGCGCCGTTCGCTGAAAAGGGGCTGCCTGCAGCTGGTAATGCAGATCCCGGTGTCATTATTAGGCTAGCTACCGATCCATTAAAATCAGCGACAATAACAGGAGAACCATTTGGATGAACGTTGACACAGTCCCATAATCCAGCGCCTAAAGTCGCTGGACTATAAACCTTTTCAATAATTGCTCCAGTAGTCATGTCTACAGAATAGGCACTCAAGGTATCCTCGACATCGTTAGCGACATACACGACACCATTTGTGCCATCATAAGCCATCATTTCACCAATCCAAAAGGAAGATGAACCGGATTGACCGACATTCACTGGGAATCCGGATATTAGGCTCAAGGCTCCGGTGGAATTGTCTGCTTCATATCCATAGATACGATTGTTGCCGTTGGCTGCTGTATCAGCAACAAAAACATACAAGAAACCGTCCACGCTAGCATCGACAATATCCATGTCCGACTGATCGAAGGCAGCTTCCGTTACATCCAACGAAGAAGCAGGTAGGGATCCAGGAAATAAACTGCCAATATCGTAAATAGAAGCCGGATCATCATCTGTCGTCCCGGCTGGCTCTAAAGGCTGTGGAGGTACTGGTTGTCCGGAACCTGTTTGACCACCATCATCGTCTTCCTGAGCACGGAGTGTATCAGGACCGCCAACAACCACTGCCGCGAATACAAATACTGTTAACGTCAATAATACAAAGCTAAATTTAAGGGGCTGCTTCATGGTTTACAATCCTCCCAAATTATTTCCAAAATGAATTGATTTATAATGAACGTGCATGGCGAATGGCTAATGTCAGTATACCTAAATCCAAGCGGAGTGTCATTAAATTAAAAAAGCAAATTGTGAATTTATCGCAAAATTTGCTTGACCTATCGAATTTCCGCGAACGGTAAAGGCTCTGTATTTGCGAGAGGGTGAATGAACAGACCAGCTCAACGCGGGCAGGGTATCCGGCTAAACATAGTTTATTTAGATTATTGGGGAACAGCCGGCGCCTTGCTCTTTTTTTGTTTTCCAGCCAGTCTCCTATGTGCTACAATTGTCCCGGCAATGAAACCTGAGTATTGAACCCGCCAACTATGCCTGAATCCGATTGCTGGGCCCTGAGCACTGATCCAGATTCCGGATCAATAAATAAAGGAGTTTCCAAGAGCGTACTGCTAACCAAAAGCGATGAAAAAGGTTCGTAGTGCGGACTTCAAATCGTGACCGCTCAAGCGGTTACTACAAGCTATTTTTAGGAGAGTAAAGATCGCCATCAGTGGCAGTAGTCACTTAACTCAAGGCAACCAGACGATCACCCCGCCGCCATGGCGGTATAAGAGCAGGCGGGACAACTTTTTCCTATGGCAGCATTAGAACGAGTCGGCCGGTATCAAATCAAGAGAGAATTGGGGCGGGGAGGCATGTCCACCGTCTACCTGGCCTTCGATCCCAATGTCGATAGACAGGTTGCTCTAAAACTGCTGCCTATGGAATTTCTGCATCACCCTACCTTCAGGGAACGTTTCGATAGGGAAGCCAAGATCATTGC
>BTQB01000300.1:0-3743 GCA_036985655.1 Anaerolineae bacterium
CGGTAACCCTTGCTTGCTGCAGCGATTGCCAGACCGACGCCAGTATTGCCTGATGTAGCCTCAACTATAGTACCTCCCGGTTTTAAGACACCTCGCTGTTCAGCGTCTTCGATCATTGCTGGACCAATCCGATCTTTGACCGATCCGCCAGGGTTGAAAAACTCGATCTTGGCAATTATCGGGCAACTAAGGTCGTCTATAATTGAGTTTAGGCGAACCAGGGGGGTATTGCCTATCGTCTCGCTAATATTATTGTAGATTTCCATAGCCCACCTCATTAGATCTGATATCTATGTCACTTATTTGGAAACATGGTACGTCGTTCCATGAACATCGACAAATATTTTTCTTGCCTAAAGGCGATTTCGACAAAATATTTAGACATTTTTTGGCGAAAGGTAACCGAAAGCAATCGCCAGCTTATTGGACCAATCTCCCATATACCACAAGTTCTCCTGTAGTAAAATTTACATAAGGGAACAAATCTGATTGTTCTCCTAGATCTTATCAAGACTATTTTCTTTTGTAGTACAAACAACTAAATATACCTGTCTTTAGGCAAGCGCCCGAATAGTGGTGACTGTTTTTGACCGTTTTTCGTGTGGTATTTTGGAGCGAATTCCCATTAAGCTGATTCACATTGCTTGGGTTCTGTAACTCTAAGCTGGCTCATGAGGAGCGCCTATAATACTCCCCAATGCTCTTAGGAGGGTAGCATGAAAAAATCAAGATTGGTAATGGGCATTGTAACCCTATGCTTAACATTAATACTGGTGTCTGCGGTCTATGCAGAAACGAACTACGTCGTCCAACCAGGGGACACTCTGGGGGCAATCGCAGCCAGATTTAATACCACTGTAGCGGCTTTGGTGGCGGCAAACAACATCCCTAACCCGAACCTGATTTATGCTGGTTCGGTGCTGGTAATTCCAGATGGAAGTAATCCGCAGCCGCCACCCGAACCGCCCACCAACCCCCCACCAAACCCTGTGCCGCCACCTGGTGAAGTGGGAACGTACGTGGTCCAGCCAGGTGATACTCTCTCCGGAATTGCTGCCAGGTTTGGAACAACAGTGCCAGCGCTGGCGGCGCTCAACGGTATCGCTAACCCGAACTATATTTATGCAGGCCAGACTTTGAAAGTTCCCGGGGCTGGTGGAGGCACACAACCACCGCCAGCGCCACCGCCACCCCAACCACCACCGGCCAATCCTGGTGGATTCGCTGTAGGTGGGCAGACCCAATCATTTGCCAACGCAGGTCTTATGCGAGATATCGGCATGACCTGGGTTAAGTTCCAGCATAAATGGAAACCGGGCGACGATCCAGCGGCCTTTGCAGGTCGTGTGCGCCAGGGACATGATAATGGGCTGAAAGTATTGCTAAGTGTCACCGGAGCCAATACTTACCCGGCTCCTGACAGCATCGATTTTAGCGGCTACGTTAACTTCGTAAAAGGTTTAGCCTCCTTGGGCGGTGATTCACCTGACGCTATTGAAATATGGAACGAACAGAATATTGACTTTGAGTGGCCTGCCGGTCAGATTAGTCCAACCTCCTATGTCAATAATATGTTAGCTCCAGCATATAACGCGATAAAGAGCGTGAATGGTAACGTGATGGTTATCAGCGGCGCGCCGGCGCCTACGGGCTTCGATAATGGACACAATGCTTGGGCAGATAACCGGTACATGGCCGGAATGGCCGCGGCCGGAGGGGCCAACTATTTGGATTGTATTGGCATTCATTTTAATGCCGGGGCCACATCACCAACTGTTTCATCAGGCCATCCAGCAGGCAGCCATTACAGCTGGTACTACCAGCCGATGAGTGATCTCTACTATAATACCTTTGGTGGTCAACGGAAGCTTTGTTTCACCGAGTTGGGTTTCGTTTCATCCGGTGGATTTCCTTCGATGCCTCCCAATTTCGGTTGGGCGGCAAATACGACTGTTGAACAACAAGCCCAGTGGCTGGGTGAAGCTGTCAGCTTATCAAATCAAAGCGGTCGTGTGAGATTGCTGATAGTGTATAATGTTGACTTCACCTACTATGATACGAATGGTGATCCCCAAGCTGGTTACGCCATTATCCGGCCAGGTGGCGGTTGCCCAGCT
Organism: Anaerolineae bacterium; assembly: GCA_036985655.1. Taxonomy (GTDB): domain Bacteria; phylum Chloroflexota; class Anaerolineae; order Promineifilales; family Promineifilaceae; genus UBA11865. The sequence goes on from BTQB01000300.1 coordinate 2,118, forward strand.
TGCGAAACGTTATCAGCATCGATACCAAGGTAGGTTATTAGTGGTACATAGCCAAATTGGAGATGTTTTGGCGTAATACATTGGCCGGAGGAGTTGTTCTGGCCTATGAAAATAAGCACCTTATTATCGACAAAACGCCCAACGGTTTACACCATTGGGCCTGGTCATAAAGTCACAGCCGCAGTAGAGATGATGACTAAGCGAAATATAGGGGCGTTAGTCGTTACTAATAATAGTGGTAGGGTTGTTGGTATTATCTCCGAGCGAGACATCATCAGGAATTCTGTCCTTCGAGAAGATATCTTTGATTTAGCCGTCGCTGATGTGATGACTCGGGAAGTTATCGTCGGCGAACCTGCCGATGATATCATGTCTGTCGCCCACACAATGACCGAAAAGCGATTTCGCCATTTACCGATATTAGATAACAATGAACTTGTGGGTATTATATCAATTGGTGATGTATTAAAAGCCCAACGTGATAAATTTAGGGGCGAAATTGACACATTAGAAACTCAGATACTGGCAAATGAAGATTAAGTGAAGGAGTTGGGATAAACAATGATTGGCACTGAATCGCAGCCCCTGCGAGTTGCAATCGTAGGTGCGGGGCCAGCAGGATTTTACACGGCCGAACACTTATTAAAACAAAAATCCTCGGTAGTCCAAATTGATATGTTTGACAGACTACCGACACCCTTCGGTCTGGTTCGAGCAGGAGTCGCGCCGGACCATCAAAAAATTAAATCGGTTGTGAAGATATTTGACCGTACAGCCAGAAAACCAGGCTTCAGATTCTTTGGCAACGTGGAGTTAAGTAGTGATATATCTGTAATGGATTTGTTGGACCATTATCATCAAGTCGTGATCTCGACAGGCGCTCAAACGGATCGCCAACTGAATATCCCCGGCATTGAGTTAGCTGGGAGCCATCCAGCCACTGAATTTGTTGCCTGGTACAATGGACATCCGGATTTCCGCGACCGTAAATTTGATCTTACACAAGAATCAGCCGCGGTTATTGGAATTGGTAATGTCGCCGTAGACGTTGCCCGGATCCTCTGCCTTACGCCCGATGAATTGGCCAAGAGTGATATAGCTGACTATGCATTGGATGCTCTTCGATCAAGCAAGGTTAAGCGCGTCTATATGCTGGGTCGCCGAGGACCAGCCCAAGGCGCTTTCACTTCTCCGGAATTAAAAGAGTTGGGCGAAATGGAAGACGCTGATGTCATTGTATTGCCAGAGGAAGCCAAGCTTGATCCTTTAAGCGAAGCCTCGATGGCCGATGCTGACCGGGGTACAACACGTAAAGTGGAGATCATCCAGGATTTTGCTTGTAGGAAGCCAACGGGAAAATCAAAAGAATTGTATTTACGATTCTTGATTTCACCAACGGAACTCATTGGAAATGATCTTGGGCAAGTGACGTCAATGAAGTGCGTCCAGAATGAACTTTATGCAACTGAGGCGGGGACTCTTCGCCCCAGGCCAATTGAAAAATTTGAAGAAATAGAGGTCGGTTTAGTTTTCCGCTCCATAGGATATAGAGGGGTTCCGATTCCAGATATCCCATTTAACGAAAGCTGGGGGGTTATTAATAATGAGGCCGGCCGCATAACTGAT
>BTQB01000301.1:0-3741 GCA_036985655.1 Anaerolineae bacterium
ACGTGCTGAAATAACGCAAAGTGATGAGTGAGTAGGTCGAGTTCGGGGCGGCCAACCCGTTAGCTTTTCAGCGACCTAAATATCGTGCCGATCTGTTTAGGATTATTCACTGAGACACGCGCTTAGAAGAAACATGGATCGAGGTGCGAATTTCAATAAACACATAGACGAGCGGCCGACTTTCTGTACCATTTTTCCGTTCAACGTGCGCCTGTAACTGGTTATGCTTCAGCCAGTAATGAAAGGCATCAAGTTGGCCCCGGTTCACATACCCGATCTTTCTTTCATTTAGAAGGATACTTATGGCGCGTGGATCATATTTGTTAGTTGGCTCTGGCTCAAACGTAACGGTTTCACCAATAACAACATCATCTAACGAAATATCTTTCATATATCTAAATCCCGCAACCTCAGTTAGAAACTCACACGGGCCATCAACATTGTCAAACGGATGTATTATGGAGAAGCCGTCACTGGGGAGCTTTGCGCCCGTGTAACCTAAAAGCGCAAAATCACTAATGTTCGCATCGCGGCTGATACAAAATTGTTCAAGATACTGTCGAAAGTCCCTGCGTGTACGAGGTGGAAGCCGACGCATAAATGCGTCAACGACGCCATGTGAATAATCACGGTCGGTTTTTTTGAACGCCGGATGTCCATCGAATCCGAGGTTCTTGGCCTTCTGGAAATCAATGGATTCCTGGAGATAACGGAGCATCACGCTGCGATCATCTCCCACTTTGCGAATCAACTCTCCGACGATAAAACGCGTTCGCTGTTTTCCTTCCGGCGCTTGCCACGCAAGAAGCAACCGCTGGGGCTCGATTATATGCTGGATAATGCTTTTCATAGCTAAAGTTGTAGAGCAGCCCTAAGGTACTTATGCCGAAAGCGGAGCAGTTTAACCATAAATTCAGCACGCTGATACGTTAATGGTACAGGTACATTATACTTAGTTAATTCCATTATAAGTTCTTCTACTACGTCAAATTTCAGATCTAGACATGTCAAGATCCAGTTTCGAGCCTCAGGATACTTTTGACAGAATCTATTTAGAAACGCTCCGTGATTCATGCGCTCACTGTCGCGACGTTTCCATTTCATGTGGTGAGTGCCCCGAGTGACATAACGCTCAAGTCGATCATTATCGAAGCTCGGAAACCGGTCGTTGCTTATTTCATGACCCATACTAGTGCCGTTATCAAATACAGGTGCGAAACGCGTTTCGAACTTATGCAATTCTTGAAAACGCCAAACTATTCCCCAATTATCCTGATGACGGTCAGTGTTACCAATCAACGCATCAAATGCAAAAGTCTTAGCCCAATACGGTACCCAATCGTCTTGTAAGTTTGCGTGCTGTTTCAGGACTACACACCAAGCGCTAGTATCTTCCCAGTTGTGCTGTTTCCCTTTCTTTCTATCGAAATCTGATATTACCCGCTGCATTACATCGCCCCCAGGCTGGTATCGTTCGACAGGCCCCTTAGGAAAAGGAACGTAGAGAATTTCTACCAAATTTCTGACGGATGGCCTTGGAAACCATTTGAGTACCCATTTACCGATATGGCCAACTTTTGTTGGCTTATCTGGATACGTAAGAAACCACTCAATTAATGCGCCCGAACGACCGTTACTACTATCGAATGCAACATGTGCCGGTGGGACTGCAACTCCCATCAATGCGCCGAGTCGGTATGCGAGAATCTCAACCCAATATTGTTCAGGGAAATTGTGTGACGAGTGTTTGAATAGATATGGGTGTCGTCCAAGTAAGAACTTCTGCGGAGGCTTGTTGGGACAGAAAACCAGGCTCTTCTCGCGCGCACCCTCTGGATATATGACAAACTCGTCCGCTGGCCAATTCGCGACGTCAATAACGCCGCCGACATCTTGATATTTGAGTTTTATCGTGGACAACCGAAAAATGTTCTAATGATTGTTCTTTGATCCTAATTCTTGGTTTTAGCCCTTCTTGACTTTGGAACCCATTTTGGCTTTGACTGAATTCTTGGTCTCCTCGATATCTGCATTAAGATCCATGGCACCTATCTCAATAGCACGTTCACGCAGAGCGTTGTATGCATCTGCTTTAACGTGACCTGCTGCGTAATGCTTATTGATCACCTGATATGGATTGAGAATTAGTATGTAATTGATCCTGCCGTGAACGCCACTTTTTACATCGATAAAACCCAGTTCTTCTAGGATCTGAATTCGGTTCGCCCAGGTGTGTTGAGCGCGCTCGCCCGAGAAGCCAGCATAGTAAGCCATTTCCCGCGGCTTACTGACAATTACGAAGCTATCGTCATACGTCCGGCACCATAGATCAAGGTATGTCTGTGATACGGGTTTACCCTTCGGGGCCAGCATGTCCAAAATGCGAAGAAGCAAGGGGAAAGCGCGCGGTACAGACAACCAACCGTCGCTCTTTAATCGCCTCCACAACTTGTTTTCATCAAGATCTGGCCAGATAGAGTTTCGGATAGCCAGTTTTTGCTGTGCTATTTTTTTGGGCTGTTTTTTGGTAAAAATAGAAGTCATAGGGCGAAGGGGTCCATCTATATGTTAAAGCGGACCGGGTTTTGGACGCCCGGTCCTACGAGAACGGTTTCAGACGGGGGCGCCCGAGCTGAAGCCTGATGAATCGGATTTGGAGGCCCTTTGCATCAGAACTGAGCCATTCCCGATAGATTTCATGTTACATATTTTTCTATTAGTTATCAAATGGTTATTTATAGTTCGCTAAGTTGAGTTTGTTCATCATATTAGTGATTCAAAGCTATTAATCTGCAACAACTATTGCATACTCAACCGTAGCTTGTCAATGAGTTCTGGTTGCAAGTCCTGATATAACAGTCGTTTAAGTCAGTTTGATTGTGCTCACGTGTGCTCGGTGCTCCTTGTGCTCCTCGTGCTCGCTGTGCTCCTGTGCACACCCACATGCCCCCCTGCCGGTAATAATCAACCCCGATGTCTACCTACGAAAAAAGGGACGGAGGGATTATTACTTTAAGCAAATGAAAGCCGGCTGGGTTTGGGGGCGTTTTCCGCCCGATTGAGTTTTGTCCTATTAACCCCACCAGGGGCTCGCTTTTTGATTTTTCGCTAGGATGCTCGGCGGCGTCTACGGGAGTAATGCCTAGATGAACGCGTCCGAAGGCTTAATCTTCAGAGATTGTGGCTTGTTCAGGCATGGAGGGTGGGCGTATTCTAGCTTTCGCATGTTTTAGGGATGAGATTAGAGGGGAATGGCAAAACCCGTTTGTGTTGTAGTTGGCGTTGGGCCGGGCAACGGCGCCGCCTTCGCGCGCAAGTTTGCCAACGCGGGCTATCAGGTGGCGCTGCTGGCACGCAACCTCGATTACCTTAATACCCTGGCCATCGAGATTCCTGATGCCAAGGCTTATGCCTACGATGTCACCGACGTCGAAAAATCGCCGTCGGTCTTCCAACAAATTAAAAAGGACTTAGGCCCCGTTCAAGTGCTGGTGTACAACGCCGGCGCCGGCAAGTTCGCCACCATTGACGACACCGCCGCGCAGGACTTCGAGGCTGCTTGGCGCACCAACGCTTTGGGGCTGTTGGTGGCCGCCCAACAAGTCATCCCGGACATGCGTCGAGCCAGGTACGGCAACATCATTATTATCGGCGCCACGGCCTCGCTTAAAGGCGGCGCTGGCTTCGCGCCCTTCGCCTCAGCCAAGGCGGCGCAACGCAGCCTGGCCCAATCCATGGCGC
>BTQB01000302.1:0-3741 GCA_036985655.1 Anaerolineae bacterium
ATATGCACTAATTTAGTGACATATGTCCTTGGACCAGGAAGGGACTGAGAAGGCGAGAACTTAATTATGCTATCAACAAGCTGTTTGTCTCCAGAAGATCTACGGGGAAACGCCAATCTCAGTCAAGACTTCTTGCGCCTGCCAATGATGCTCACCGTCGAGGACGATAGTTTTGGGGTTGTTTAATAACCACTTGTCGTGCAGTTGCTCGAGCTGAAAGAGATAATCGATAGGAATACCCCTTTCTTCCTCGCGACCACGATCAAAAATTCGCTGCAAACAGACATCCGCAGGAGTTCGCAGGTAAATGATAGCATCTGGCTCATCGCAATATTGGGAGACCATGAAATCCCACATACCGCAGTAAAGCTGGTACTCGGCTAAGGAAAACAAACCACTCTGATAGCAGTTCTCAGCAAAGACATATCGATCGCAGTAAATAGAACGTTCCAATAGAACCCGGTTGTGATTAGTTTGCTGCCAAATCTCGTGCCAGGTCTTTGCCCGGGTGACAAAGGCGCAGATTTGAAAGGTGAAGGCCCAACGTTCGGTATCACTGTAAAATAGCTCCAGCATATTCGAGGCAAAACCCTCCCGCCAAACTTTTGTGGGCTCTTCGATAAAACCAAAGAAGTTTGAACGAGCTATTGTTCTGCCAACGGTCGTTTTACCCGCACCAATATTGCCTTCTAGGAGCAATAACAGCCGGTCGTCCTTATTCTTATGATTGTTCCCACCATTTACTTTCTTCACGTTCCTCTCTACCTCTCGAAGCTGTGGACCGCTGTCGCGGCCGTTTTTAATAACTGGAACCCCCCAGATCTATTGTTGAGATTGTACATCAAAGTGATTGAATTGAAAGATCGATTACGCTCATTTTTACCGCAATTATAGATTGTTCCTGCATCTGTAAAGTGGTAGATTATTCACCTGTTAGGACAGGTGAAGTATGGAAAAGGAGGGGAGAATATTTTAAGCTAGAAATTCGAGGACGAAGGTGGTGGGCTGGAAAAGATGAGGGCTGAGAATATTCAGCTTGAGGATGAAATAAAGAAAAATAAAGTAGCATTAATAGCATCGGGGAAAATGGATATGGCGAGAAACATTGAGATAAAAGCGAAAGTCAAGGATTTGGAGGAGCTGCGCAAGCGGGTGGAGAAGCTATGTAATGGGGTTGGTGAAGAGATCGACCAGGAAGATATCTTCTTTCATAATAGCTTGGGGAGGTTTAAACTTCGAATCCTTGCCCCTGACCTGGGTCAACTTATCTTTTATCAAAGATCGGATCTCTCTGGACCAAAGCTATCAAATTACCTTATTTATGATACGGCCGATCCGGAAGGACTGAGGGGGGTCATCAGTCAGGCTGCCGGAGTTAGAGGAACTGTGCGCAAGCGCCGTTGGCTGTATTGGTTCGGCCGTACGCGAATTCATCTCGACCTGGTAGAAGGCCTGGGCCCGTTCATGGAGCTGGAGGTGGTTTTACAGCCAGGCGAGAGTCGAGAAGAAGGAATGGCAGCAGCGGCCGAGCTTATGGATCTTCTGGCCATTGACCAGGACAACTTAATTGAAGGGGCCTACGTTGATCTCTTGGAGGACAAACGGGATTTTATGCTGGAAGATGGGTGATCTTAAATCTTTTGGAGTAGATCTTGTGAATATGACGAAACATATGGATTCAACTGTCTGTCCAAAGGAACAAATAGACTCCCCCATTTATTGGCACGATATTCAGTAGACCGCCCTTGAAAAGAGAGTGTGCTCAACAGCGGGGATCAACAGGGGTTTTTTAAGCCAAATCGTTCTCTGATGTCTGAAGCCACCGGCTAGCTCGAAAATTATCTTACGATGGGGTAATCTTCATTTGGGATTTCGGCTGCAGCCTTGACCGCGGACTTGGCCGCAGACTAAACCGCGGATTAGGCCGCCAAACCAAGGCCATTGTGGTTCATTATTTCCCGATTTTGGTCGTTCTAAAGTGGCAGCCAGAATGAATAAAAGCTGATAGTTCTAACTGATCCGTAATGAGTACCAACGGCTGGAGTAACGGACAGAAGTAGGGCGATATTTTGCCAGGAGATTATTTGATGAAAGCCAGGCTTGCTCCCATTTATTTCGATCCAGGTCGGGACGAGGATTTCGATAAGCAGTTAACCCGACTCCAAACTCTTTTGAAAGATGAAGCCGATTTCCTCAGTCCAATTCCCCTAGGCGCGGAAGTGCTGGAGGCTGATGCCGCATTGTTCCCGCAGCTATTGGGCCAGGTTTACAGAGCTACTCATCTCTTCCAATCAATGGAGCTGCCAGTTTTGGTTGCGACATCGGAGTTTGGCATGTTGAATATGTGGGATTGGGAGATCGTGAGCTTCCTCAAGTCAAAAGGTGTGAATCTGCTGGCTCCTTACCAGTTGGAGCAAACCAGGAATATTTGCCGGGGTCTTGGCGTCAAACGCGAACTCCAGGAGACAAAGTTCTTGGTTTTTCAAGACAAGCCGGGAAATGGATTTCAAGGGGATATTTTTAAACGTTTCTTCTGGTGGGAGGATGAGTGTGTTCAGGGCTTGATAGATAAGTTTGGGATAACCCTGGTCAAGAAGAGCTTCAAGGAAATGGGAGCGGCCGCGAGGGCAATAGGGGATAAGGAAGCTGAGGCGGTGCTGGCCGAATGGGATATAACTGTAGAGGATATCTCCAAGAAGCAGCTGGGCAGCGCTGTTAAGGTTTATATGTGCCTAAAGGAGGAGCTGGCTAAGGACGAAAAGATTGGGGCCATTGGCATCAACTGCCTTAATGAATCCCAGTATTCGGATACGACGCCGTGTCTTGCCTGGAACATGTTATACCAGGAGGATAAGTTAATCTGGGGCTGCGAAGGGGATATCATGTCAATGATGACCAAGTACATCCTGCATAAGTCGCTGGATGTGCCCATCATGATGACCAATATCTATCCCTTTTTAATGGGACAAGCGGCGCTGAAGCACGAACGCATATCCCATTTCCCGGCCGTTGAGGAACCGGAAAACCATATCTTGGTGGCTCACTGCGGCTATCTGGGGGTCTTGCCCACGGCCTTCTCGACTGAGTGGACGCTGAGGCCGAAGGTCCTGGCTATCGTAGACGGGAATGCCACAGCTATCGACGCCCGGCTGCCGGTGGGCGACATTACCCTGGCAAAGTTACACTCATCGCTGCAAAAAATAACGGTGGCTGAAGGCGCTCTTGTGGGCTATGCTCAGTATCCGGACTCGGATTGTCTGAACGGCGGGATCATTAAGATCAAAGACGGCCGGGCTCTTGTTGAGTCAGTTTCATCCCACCATTATCTGCTTATGACCGGTCACAATCTGGCAGACATAAAAAACCTGGCCAAGATCTTTGATTTAGAAGTTGAGATAATATGAATACCGTGAACCACTATGGAAAAACTGGCCAAAAATGATGGTGAAACGGCTGTTTTATTTATTTGTAGGCGTTTTGGTCGGGACTTTTCTGGCCTTTTTCGCCGTTTTATTCCTTAAGGATTACATAGTCCCGGTTGGGTGCGTCGTTATTTTAGCAATCTTAGGCGGCTGGTTTTTCTGGATCGCTCGAGGGGGTCTTAAGAAAACAAGTTAAAACCCCCGCTAACCTTAATGACCTGTTGGGTCGTCATATATAATTACATTTTTTCCGAGAGTTCAAGTTCCAGGCCGCCAATAAACCCAGCGACAACATTGTAGATTAGTGCGGCTATTGCCC
>BTQB01000303.1:0-3700 GCA_036985655.1 Anaerolineae bacterium
TGAAGATTGCTGTCGGCTCCAATAATCCTGTTAAAGTTGGCGCAGTTCGATCTGTGGTCCTTCCAATTTGGCCAGAGGCCCAGGTCTTTCCCGTAAGAGTCAATCCAGGTGTCAGTTCCATGCCCATGAGCGATGAGGAATGTATAACCGGCGCCCGAAATCGCGCCCAGGCTGCTTTAGAGATGACCGGCTCTGACATGGGCATCGGCTTAGAGGGTGGCGTCAATTCTGGGCCAGTAGGTTTGATGCTCCTTGGTTGGGTTGCCGTTCTTGATAGTAACAGGCGAGAAGGTCTTGGCGGCACTGCCCGTATTCCGCTCCCGCAGCGCATCGCCGGGCGCGTCCGCAATGGCGACGAACTGGGAGATGTCATCGATGAGATCCTTGGTGAGGAAAACATTAAAATGAGAGGTGGAACTGTAGGCGCCCTGACTTCAGGTATAGTATTGCGGCAGGATGCCTTTGCCATGGCTGTAGCCTTTGCCTTGAGCCCCTTCTTTGTACCCAACCTTCACTTGTAGCCAGCGATAATTCATTCTCATTATCCATCGCCATTTATTCCGGTATTTTAGGACCTAGCCAGACACTATTTTAGGTTTTGTGAAGGATTTGCTTTAGGTGGCCGCCAGTTCAGTAATGTTTGATCTTTCTCTGGTTCCGGAACCCTCTTTTTGGCTTAGCTCATTTGTGCTAAACTTAAGCCGTTAACCTGATCTTAAATTTCAATCCACCTACTTGATGTTACTTTATGTCTAGTTCAACGTCGCTTTCTGATCTGCCAAATATTGGACCCCGTAGCCAGGAATGGTTAAATGCTATTGGCTTATATTCGTTATCCGACTTGGAAAACGTCGGCGCGGTTGAGGTCTACCAACAATTGAGAGAGTTGGATTTTCCCGTTACTCTCAATTTGGTCTACGCTGTCCAGGGTGCGATTATGGATTGCCCATGGAATCATTTACCCACGGATATTCGGGTGAGCCTGAAATTCCTAGTTTTGGAATTAGATGTTAATTCTAAACGCTGATTTAATTGGTTAAGATTTGGATTATCGGCCTTTTTTTATTGATTTCACCTTTTTACCAAGAATTCAATCATGGCAGTTATTCGCTCCATTTCACCTGGTACAGCTCGCCGACTGGCCATCACCTGTCAAGGTCTCGAAGGAAAAGGCTTCCGAGACAAGGGGAGATCTGGCCCATTAGCTAACAAGGATGAGATTATGAACACATTCCGATCCCTTGGTTGTGTTCAGATCGATCCTATCCGTGCTGTTGAGCGATCTCAGCTGCTGGTGTTATGGAGTCGTCTTGGACAGCTAGACATAACAGAACTCGACAAGTTGATGTGGCAGGAACGACAGCTGTTTGAATACTGGGCGCACGCTGCCTCGATTGTCATGACTGAAGATTTCCCGATTTACTGGCGTCATATGCGCGACTGGGCAGCTGGTGACAAGTCCTGGAATAAGAAAGCCAAAAAGTGGTTGGAGGAAAATCAAGAGCTCCGTGAATTCATTCTTACCGAACTGGATGAAAATGGTCCACTTCCATCTAGTGCCTTTCATAACAAGTCAAATACCAGGTGGCAATCAGGTGGCTGGACTAATGGTCAATCATCAGGGCTGATGCTCACCTATCTTCTAGAACAGGGCCATATCCTTGTCAGTCACCGGAAAGGGCTCACGAAATATTGGGATCTTCGCGAACGCTGCTTACCTGAATGGACTCCCAGGGCTGATTTAAGTTGGCAAGAAACCGTCTTAAGAGCAGTCCAGAAATCATTGCTGGCTTTAGGGGTTGCTCGACTGTTCCATATAAAAAACCACTTCACCCGGGGTAATTATCCAGAGCTTGAGAAAGCCCTGAACAAACTCGTAAAAGAGGGATTGATCGAGCAACTTCAAATAGTTGATGAATCAGGAATTTGGCCCGGCGCCTGGTATATCCATCGCGACCGTATTCCCCTCCTAGACAGGATTGAGGGGGGAATTTGGGAGCCACGAACCGCATTGCTGTCTCCTTTCGATAATTTGATTTGTCATCGGGAGCGAACTGAGGAGCTTTTTGATTTCCATTTCCGCATCGAAATATACGTGCCCAAGGCCAGGCGCCAATACGGGTACTACGTCTTGCCGATATTGCATGGAGATAAATTGATCGGCCGTGTTGACCCCAAGATGGATCGCAAGAAGAATAAACTCACAATCAACGCCATCTACGCAGAAGCTGTCGCACCAGTAACGAAATCATCCGGCCGAGCTGTCGCCAATGTCCTTGAGGATTTGGCCGGATTTTTGGGCGCTGAAGAGATAGAATTGGACGGTAAAATTCCTGAAGGCTGGCGTTCAACATTAGCTTTTTAACCTCTAAATGTTCACCTGGGACGCTTAAAAAGTTGTGACATTCGGTCCATCGTTGTGGTATATAATAATGTTAAGATCCCGATTGACTTGATCGGCCAGATAGTAATGGGTACAAGAACTTCGATGTGATTCCGGACAGGCAAGAAATATAACATTTTTAAGGAAGAATAAGCATGAAAGGTCAAAAAACCCTCGTACTCCTTCCGATTCTTTTCTTAGCTCTGAGCCTTGTCCGTCCTGTTTCGGCCGATTACACATATACAATTCAACCTGGCGACACGCTTTTTAGAATAGCCTTGAACCATGGATTGACCACCCAAGAGCTGGCTGCGGCCAATGGTATCGTCAATCATTCGATGATATATGCAGGCCAGACATTGATCATCCCAGAGGAAAGCAATTCTTCAACCATTGCGGCGGCTACATCAACGCTGCATCTTGTGGTACCTGGCGATACCTTATTTAAGATCGCAGTTCGCTATGGTTTAAGCACTCATGCGGTTGCCCAGGCAAACAATATCGAAAATTACGATCTTGTTTTTGCTGGTCAAACCTTAATAATCCCAAACTTAGGCGCCGAGGATGGCTCAGCGACTTCGGGCGCCTCAGAGGCGACAGTTTCCGAACCCGCTTTGGTTTATAGCGGAGCTGGCGAGAGTGAACGATGGATTGATGTTAATCTATCAACCCAGATGTTGACAGCTTATGAAGGCAACCTGGCAGTCATGTCTACCTACATTTCATCGGGCGCCTGGCCCTACCTTACAGTAACTGGGCAATTTGGGGTGTATATCCGATATCAGTCTCAGGACATGAACGGCTACCGGCTTGGTTACGATTACTATCTGGAAGACGTGCCTTATGTCATGTACTTTTATAAGGATTTTGCCTTACATGGAACCTACTGGCACAATAATTTTGGGACTCCCATGAGTCACGGCTGCGTCAACCTAACAATCGCCGATGCTCAATGGCTCTATAATTGGAGCACATATGGAACATTGGTGAACGTCCACTATTAATTTCACGCCCCCGATTTCAACGTCCAATTTCCTACCGGTTTTTCACTTTTTACCCCCCAATCGATTGTTTTCTTGATAATTACTGGGCTCATGTATCTGGTAATTTATATTCAAAGTATCCCCACTCTCACCGTCCAATATCGTCACCGGTAATTGAATCTGTAACCGCTCGATCAGGCACAAGCTCTGAGACTCGGATTCACAGTGGTTGATGACCAGGTTGCCTGTCAACTCGGATTCATCCAATGAAAATTCAACTGGTATTATGAGGGGATCTGAAAATCATGATCGTTAATCACTAGATGTTCAGGCT
>BTQB01000304.1:0-3676 GCA_036985655.1 Anaerolineae bacterium
TACCTCCCAGCCGTTCACGCCCGCCAGCACTGTTCCCTATTGTCATATGGACACCACCCCTGGGCGCTGCCCCCTCAGCGACAACAACGATGGAAAAATGACGTCCTATCCGATCTCGATCAAGGATCTTCCTGGCAGCTTCATTAATATCATAGGGAATCTCGGGGATAAGAATCACATCGGCCGTACCTGATAATCCTGAATGGAGTGCTATCCAACCAGCATAGCGTCCCATCACTTCGACAACCATAACTCTCTTATGAGCTTCGGTGGTCGAATGCAATCGATCGATACATTGGGTAGCAAAGGAAACGGCCGAGTTAAAACCGAAAGTAACAACTGTGCCATCTAAATCATTGTCAATGGTTTTTGGCACGCCCACGATTGACAATCCCTTATTGCATAAGGCGTGAGCAATAGCCATAGATCCGTCACCACCTATGGCAACAATGGCATCAAGACCTCTTTCAACTGCGTTCGCTGCAACCTCGTCCGTTCGATCAACTCTTGTGATTCTGCCTTCTGAGTCTATAGTAGGGAATCGCATAGGATTATCTCGATTATTTGTGCCTAAGATTGTTCCTCCCAAGTGAGTAATGCCACGAACGCTTTCTCTGTTCAGAGAAATTAGACCGCCATCTTTATACTTCTCGGGAGTTAACAATCCGCTGTATCCATCACGAATGCCAACACATTGCCACCCCCGCTTTAGAGAGGCTATTACAACTGCCCTTATGACAGCATTTAATCCAGGAGCATCGCCTCCACCAGTTGAAATACCGATTTTCATTATGGTCATCTCGTTTTCCTCCATAAGATTGATCGATAAAATGAGTACTGCGTCCTACTATAATTGATTCCGACTGGAAATATAAATAATAACCATGAACAAAGAAAGTAATGAATTCAATGGACCGATCCAAGAAGGTGGAAGGCGTTCACCCATTGTGAAAAGCTGGCGCTGGCTTTTGCATCTTGGCTTCCGTTTGCTTTATAACGAATTAGCGTGGACTTATGATGGCGTCAGTTGGCTTGTTTCCCTGGGCCGCTGGCAGGATTGGGGGAAAGCCGCATTACCCTTCATTAGAGGACCCAGTATTTTGGAGCTTGCCCATGGCCCGGGGCATATGCAATTGGCCCTTAATTTGGAGGGATTTCAGGCCCATGGAATCGATCTGTCTCCTTATATGAGCAAACAGGCCCGCAAGCGGATTGTTAGAAATTTCTACCCAATTCATTTAGTTAGAGGTGAAGCCCAGTTTTTACCGTACTGTCATCAATCTTTCGATACTGTACTGGCTACCTTCCCAACGCAATTTATTGTTGATCCACAGACATTGGAGAACATTCGAAGAGTATTAAAACCTGACGGGAGATTGGTCGTTGTTATTGAAGGGAGATTACTCGGCGGCGGTCCAATTTATCGCTTTATTGAATGGCTGTTTGAGATCACTGGTCAGAGGCAGGTAGATGGAAGTGATGGACCAATGTCCGATATATGGATGGAAGTAGATAAGAGATTAGAGGCAGCGGGCTTCAAGATGGATTTAAAAACAATCCGTAGTGAAGATAGCGAAGTTATCATTGTTGTCGCCGACAGATAAGAACAGGGATGTCTCTTGATAAACATCCCTTTGGGTTGATAAATCATTGGATTTGAGAGGGATATGTTATTAACGTTTTAGCCCAAGATTGGTTATAAAGGCGCCCGTTGGTAAAATGTTCATCATGAGTGAACTGAATAATAGACCATATCAAGATGTTAAGACGGTAAAACCCGATGAAGAACCAGCTCCTTTCGGAGAGAAGCTAATACTTTATTTGGTAATGGCGACGATTGTTATTGCTGATCAGATAAGTAAGTACGTAGTTGAATCAAACATACCGATTAGACAATTCTGGGCCCCTTTTCCTGAAAAATCTGATTTGTTGAGAATAGCCCATGTTAGCAACACGGGCGCTGCTTTTGGAATATTCCCCAACGGAAGTTCAATTATTATGGTAGTAGCGATTGTTGTGTCGATCGTTATCCTTATTTACAATCAAAAATTACCTGCACATCATGTTTGGTATCGTCTGGCTCTTGGACTTCAGCTTGGTGGCGCACTAGGGAACCTGGTTGATCGATTTCGAATTGGCCATGTTACTGATTTCATTGACGTTGGCCCAGTGCCGGTTTTTAATATTGCCGATGCTTCAATTGTGGTCGGAACAATATTGTTGGGCTTTCTGATATTGATTGAAGAAAAGGAGGAGCGGGCTAGTAAACGCTCTGAAGAGGTCCCTGAAGATCAGAGTGATCAACCCTTAAAAGAATCTGCAGAAGAGCAGCCGATGCTCTGGAATGAATAACCGGTTTGTTATCGTCAAAATCAATCGACCAGGGGAGCGTCTTGACAAAGCATTGGCCGAAGCTCTCCAAGAATTGTCGCGATCTCAGAGTCAACAGCTCATAAAAGCTGGCAAAGTCACCATAGACGGTCTTCCTGTAAAAGGCAGCCAACGTCTAAACCAGGAAGTCGAGATCGTTATACAGATCCCAAAGGTTGAGGTGACAGATATCCTCCCCGAAGATATCCCACTTGACATCCGTCATGAGGATCAGGATCTGCTGCTCATAAACAAAGCATCTGGGATGGTTGTACACCCTGCCCCTGGACACCACTCTGGAACATTAGTTAACGCTGTGCTCGCATATTGCCCGGATTTATCCGGCGTCGGAGGCGAATATCGTCCAGGAATAGTCCACAGGCTTGATAAGGATACTTCTGGCTTAATAATCGTAGCAAAGAATGATCGGACCTTAAGGCATTTACAGGACCAGTTCAAGGCAAAGCTAGTTAAGAAACGGTACCTTGCACTGGTCGAAGGTCGATTCAAAAATGAAGAGGTGACCATTGATGCTCCGATCGGCCGTCATTTAACGAACCGCAAAAAAATGGCGGTAATCCCATCTGATCTTTCCGCCAGGTCGCGACCAGCAAAAACCGAGGTTCAGCTAATTAAATATTACCAGGAGTACTCACTTCTTGAATGCAGGCCTATTACCGGACGGACTCACCAGATCCGGGTTCACCTGGCGTATGTAAATAATCCGATTGTTGGAGATTCTGTTTACGGAAGGAGCAAGCAGCGGCTGAAAATCGATCGGATATTTCTTCACGCGGCCGGGATAACATTTCAACACCCCAGAGACGGTCTTGAAATGTCGTTTTGGGTAGATCTTCCAGATGAACTTTCAAAGGTCCTAGACCATTTGTCATCTTACACTTTGTGATCCTGTCTTATCTGAAGAGCCGGTATATTGCTCTGAAGCGGTCATAACTGACTTCTCGAAACTAAAAAAAGCCGTCCGGTAAACGACTCTGGAACAGTCCAATATGAATCCACCTGGGGTGGGCTTCTGTTATTCGAGCATTTGTCATTTCTTTATCACTCCTTTATCATTTTCTCTGGTCAGTTCTTCAAATTTCAGGGAGAGGTTCTTTTCTGCCAGACCCTCCACGTAATTAGGTTACGAATGATTTACGACGAATGGTTATCGTGCAGGGACCCAGCGCATACGATATCGATGATAAAGTCAGTTCCTAAATTTTTAGTTTTACTATTTGACGTTTGTTGTCTGAGGTCGAATGAATAATAAGCGCCAGATATATTACTTGTTAGTTGCCGTTAT
>BTQB01000305.1:0-3649 GCA_036985655.1 Anaerolineae bacterium
CATTGGCCTGCTGATCGCGCCGGATAGTTTCAGCAGCTTCTGGACATGGCCGATTGATGACTTCCACGGCCGGATGTACAGCGTGCTGTATATCATCCTTGCGTTAGGGGCCCTGCTCTTAATTGGCGCTGCTTCCTCGATCGAACTGTTGGCAGCGGGACTGACTCAAGCTGTAGGGGGGATTATTCCAATAATAGGGCTTGTGATCATCGACAATCAAGTGGACAAGGTTGATTGGTCCGCGGTGGGAACATGGTTGTGGATCGGCACATTTGCGATCATTCCTCTCACCGGCGCCGGCCTGGTCTGGCAGTTCCGGGAAAGATCAAAGCTTGAAGTTTCTCCAGCGGTGGTAGATACCGCATAAGATAAATAGACTTTATCTTAAATAGAAGACTGGATTGTCGGTTTGCAGGGGCGAAGGACGCGCAGGGCTAATTGCCCCGAAAGATAGAATCGTTCATTGATTCCTCGGCCGGTACTGGAGAGCTTCAGCCAGGAAACTTGGCTGGATTTCAGGCTCGCCGGCCAAATCGCCGATTGTGCGAGCCAGTTTCAGAATCCGGTGGAAGGCCCTGGCGCTCAGAGCTAACTGGCTCATAGCGCTTTTCATGAGCTGTTTTCCAGTGGGGTCCAACTTGCAGTAATCTCTAATCTCGGTGGCACCCATGTCGGCGTTGCAGAAAAGCGACGTTCCTTCGAAGCGGTCCAACTGTAATCGCCGGGCCCTTTCTACTCGCTCCCTAATATCTGAAGATTCTTCACCACGACGCTCCGAGGTCAACTTCTCATAATCGACCCGTGGAACTTCTATATGGATATCTATGCGATCCATCATTGGACCAGAAATTCGCTTCTGGTACCGGGTGATCATGCTGTTGGAGCAGGTGCATTCGCGGCTGGGATCCCCAAAATAGCCGCATGGACAAGGATTTTGGGCAGCGATAAGCATAAAATTGGCCGGATAGGTTACCGTGCCGGTAGCTCTAGAGATAGAAACTTCCCGCGGGTTGCCCTCCAGCGGCTGCCGAAGGACTTCGATTAATTGGGAGCCAAATTCGGGCAGTTCGTCCAGGAAAAGAACACCGCGGTGGGAGAGGGAGATCTCGCCTGGTCGAGGCCAGGCGCCGCCGCCAACGAGGCCCGCATAGCTGATGGTGTGGTGGGGCGCTCGAAACGGCCGGTGCAAGATAATGGGCGTGTCGGCCGGTAAAAGGTCAGCCACACTATAAATCTTGGTAACCTCCAGGGCTTCGTCTATGGACATGGGCGGCAGAATGCTGGGCAGCGATTTGGCTATGAGGGTTTTTCCAGCTCCGGGAGGGCCGGTGAGAAGGGCGTTGTGCCCACCGGCGGCCGCCACTTCTATGGCCCGTTTTACATGCTCCTGACCCTTTATATCAGCAAAATCGGCCGCGTAGGGTACATCAGAGGTGAAAGTTGTGTTGAGGTCGGTGATGACCGGTTCTAAAGTTGACAACCCCTGTAGATGGCTAACAATTTCTCCCAATGACGCCACCGGCAGAACCTCAATATCGGGCATCATGGCCCCTTCTGCTGCGTTCACTGCGGGCACCATGATCTTGGTGTAGCCCTCCTTTCGGGCGAGAGCAGCCATTGGGAGAATACCTTTGGTGTGGCGGACATCGCCGTTCAGGGACAGTTCGCCAACGATTAAAGCGCCCTCGAGCTTATCCGGCCATATCTGGCGAGACGCTGCCAGGATGCCAACGGCGATGGGCAGGTCATAGGCCGGACCTTCCTTGCGCAAGTCGGCCGGGGCCAGGTTAACGGTCAGCCGTTTATTTGCGGGGAAATTATACTGGCAGTTTTTGATGGCTGCATGAACGCGATCGCGGCTTTCCCGCACGGCCGCGTCTGGCAGACCTACTATGGAGAAAGCTGGCATACCTTGGGTAATATCAACCTCGACCTCAACGATCTGCCCTTCCAGACCGATGATGGCGCAGCTCATTACCTTAGCTAACATCAAAGTGGCTCCGCCTTAATCCTTCTACTGTAATCAGCATAGTTGTTGGTTTAGGTCGCTATCAATATAGAATTTCGATGCAGATGACAAGTTCCGTAGAAAATTTGGTTCATAATTAGAAGACACAGCTGGCTGGCACTGCTGTCTAATGAACTATTATAACCCTTTCAGGCTAATAGTGGATTTCTGGTAAATCTCAAATATGAACTGGCTAATTATTAAATGGGGCAGGCTGATCCCAACGACTCCTAAATATCCTTAGTTATGCCTGTCCTGAAATACCATAAGAGTTCGTTGTGGAAGATGGTATTATATTGAATGTAAAAGGTCGGTTATTAGAATAAGCCATATTGACCAAGGTCTCTTGGAGGATCTTCAGTCCATGTTCTATCTTGAGAAATCTGGGACGCGAACTCTTTTTTGGATCAAATCAAGCTTTCTGACGCGGAAATCGGTTCTGGGATTCAGCCTGTTCGCACTTGTAGTTTCTGGATGCGATTTTATTAACCAGGTAGGTAATCTGGGTAATAACGTAATAACGTAGGAGATATGATCGGCCGGGGGGTTGGGTGTGACTGAAAACAGCCTAAGAACCAATGAAAAAATCTGAATAATCCCGATCGGGAGCCCGGCTTAGGGGAAGGGCCGAAATCGCACAAGGTGGCAGAATAGTAAGAAAGTAAATCAATGGGGTTGGCGAGCAATATTGGCGTGATTATACCAGTGACGATAAATGATATAGTAGTTAATCAGACGGCGGCGGGCCAAGGGGTTTGGTGGGCCATTGATCACAATACTGGGTTACGAAATCAACAACAATATTTTCCGCTGTCGCCGAAGAGTAATCATCACTTATTAGATCATTGTCACTGGCTGATGTTTCATACATTCGGTTGGTGTAAAAGCTCTTCCTCATCAGAATTCGCTCCCTTTCCTGAAGCCTGTAAACAAAAGCTTTCTTACTGCTTGCCGGGTTATATAAAACAAGAAATTCTGCTGAATCTGAGTCAATGTGTATTTTGGAAACAACAGATTTTTTTAAGTGCTCTCTATTAATGATTTCAAAGGCCTCTGACACAACCTCTTTAAAAAAGGCAGCAACATCAGGGTCAACTTCTCTCTGTTCTTGTTTTTGCATAATATTGTTTATGGCATCGGCCAGCCATTATCGAGGAAGCAACGCCAGCGGGGCCGGCCGAAGCGGATTGGCCGCAGCGCCGAAAATGGAGATCAATACTCGCTCCCCGGAATCTTTCCAAGCGGTTTGGTTCCCCAATCATCACGATACTGGCTTACAAAATCCTTGATAATATGATCTACCCCCGTTATTGTGTAATCATAACGAACCAAAGCATTGTCACTGCCTGGTGATTCATTCATTTGGTTCTTACGAAAACTCTTTCTCCAAACGGCCCCATCCCTCACCTGAAGTCTGTAAAAAAACCAGTTATATTCCCGATCCGGATCATAATAGATTAGCAGCTCTGCTGAACCTGGGTGAATTCTTATTCTGGAGAGGGCAGGGTCCTTTAAGTAATCTCTTTTAATAGCTTCAAATGCTTCTGCCACAACCTCTCTGAAAAAGGCAGCAACATCAGGATTAACATCAATCTTTTCTTTGTTGGGCATTATTCCTTCCTAGGCACCGATCAGCGAACA
>BTQB01000306.1:0-3622 GCA_036985655.1 Anaerolineae bacterium
AAGCGGCCGAACACATTTGTATGGAATTGAAGGGAAAATTTTAGCCTAATTACGGACGCCCGTCACATCGGGATGATATCTTGCGGTCCAAACCCTCGAAATGGGCATGATTAGCGTTTGGTGAAAGGCTGTGTTAGCATTTTCCGGGTGAAGTTCGCAGATAACAATGGAGAAGATGATGAGTGAAGAGCAAGTACCTGGTAGAGCTGATATCGATCCCCAAGATAGATGGAATGCTCCCTCTGTGTTCCCTTCCGATGACGATTGGAAAGTGGAGATCGATCATTTAATTGAATCAGTCGCCGACATAAGGAAGTGGCAGGGAAAGCTGGACGAGAGCGCCCCTAAATTGGCCCAGGCGCTGGATGAAATATTTGAATATCTAAGGCGGGTCGGTGTTGCATATATGTATGCGTCAGTGTCGAGGGCTGTTGACACGACAGATCAAGCTGCGGCCGAACGATCTGACATAGCCAGTGCGCTCTATGGCCAGGCGCTTGCGGCAGCAGCCTTTGTAGAACCTGAACTGCTGAAAATAGATCAAGCTGTGCTTGAAGGGTGGATGGACCAGGAGCCGGGACTCCAGGTGTATCGCCATTTCTTGGATAACCTCTGGCGAAGACAGACGCATGTGCGTTCAACCGAAATCGAAGAACTGCTTGGCTTAGTTAACGATCCCTTCTCCACGGTATCTGGTAACTATTCAATGCTAACCGATTCGGATATCCAATTTAGGCCCGCTCTGGACAGCAGCGGGAACGAATTCCCCCTAACTCAGGGAACTGTGGATGAACATAAGTACAGCCCAGACAGAGAAGTACGAAGAACATCCTGGGAAAATTATCATGACCAGTTCCTCGCCTTTAGAAATACGATGGCTAGCAATTTGAGCGCCTCGTTGAAGCAAAATGTTTTCTTCATGCGGGCCAGGAAACATGAATCTACATTAGGGATGGCCCTGTTTGATGACAACGTGCGCACGGAGGTCTTTCATAATCTAATAGACGTCTTCCAGAAAAATATTGGCGTCTGGCACCGTTACTGGCAGTTAAAGAAGAAAGCCCTGGGATTAAAGGAGATGCACAGCTATGATATTTGGGCTCCTTTAACCGAAAAACCCTACTCCGTTCCTTATGAAAAGGCAGTTGATTGGATTTGCGCGAGTTTGACGCCATTAGGCGATGAATATGTGTCGGTCTTGCGCCGAGGCTGCCTTCAAGATCGCTGGATCGATAAATATCCGAACATCGGGAAAACCGCCGGAGCCTTTTCATATGGATCTCATGGGACCCATCCTTTCATCGTCATGAGCTACACGGATGATGTGCTCAGTATGGGCACACTGGCGCATGAATTAGGTCATTCTATGCATTCTTACTTGACCTGGGAAACGCAGCCTCCAGTTTATGGCGATTATTCAATTTTCGTGGCCGAGGTAGCATCAAATTTTCATCAAGCAATGGTGCGAGCCCACCTCCTTAAAGATGACACCGATCCAGCCCTCCAGATCGGTATAATCGAAGAGGCTATGTCAAATTTCCACCGCTATTTCCTTATAATGCCTACCCTGGCCCAGTTTGAGCTAGAGATCCACCAGCGGATAGAGCGTGGTCAAGGTCTCACGGCCGATGGCATGACCGATCTTCTGGCCGATCTATTCAGCGAGGGATATGGGCAGGATATGGAATTAGATCGCCAGCGGGTAGGTATTCGTTGGGCCACCTTTGGACATCTCTATTCCGATTATTATGTCTACCAATATGCCACGGGGATCTCTGGCGCCCATGCCTTGGCAAATAGGGTCCTCTCAGGAGAGGAGAATGCGGCCGAAGATTATCTTAGATTCCTGAGAGCAGGTGGATCGATGTATCCCTTGGATGCCCTTAAAATGGCTGGTGTTGATTTATCTAAACCGGAACCAGTTGAGACAACTTTCGAAATCCTGGCAGATCTCATCGAACGACTGGATCAGCTCGTGAACTGAGCCGTAACCTTCCCGGGTAATCGATTAATGGGTCTCAGTTACTTTCTTAATGCTCCGTGGTGAATCGACATCGAAACCACGTTCGTGAGCCAGGTGCAGCGAAAGCAGCTGGCCAGGAATGATCGTCGTGAGCGGTGAAAGCCATTCAGGCACACTGTGAGGCAGGGTTAGCAAGATCTTCGACCTCTGAAGCACTGAAGCGACATCGCTAATGGCGATAACCTCGGCCATGTTCTTGTTGAGCTCTTGAACAAAGGCACCCATTACGCCTTCCATCATACCAGCAGGAGCGATAACGATGACCGGGAATCCACGCTCTATCACGGCCATAGGTCCGTGGAGAAAGTCCGCGCTGCTATAGGCCTGGACGACGGAATAAGTCAATTCCTTCATCTTAAGAGCCATCTCAAAAGCTGTAGCATAGTTATAACCCCTGCCAATAACCACGCAGCTGTCCATATAGCGATAACGGGGGGCAAGGGAGGCAATTTCCTCATTCATGGACAATGTTGAAGCAACCGCAGCAGGTACTGCTTTTAGCTCATCTAATAACGTTTTATCGGGCGCCAGGACGGCGGAAAGCAGCGCGATGCTTGCCAATTCGGCAGTGTAAGTTTTTGTAGCCGCCACAGATTTTTCCTCACCGGCGTTCAAGTCGATGATGAAATCACTTTCTTTGGTCAGGTCCGAACCAGGGGAGTTGGTAATGGCAGCGGTAAGCACGCCTTGCCTGCGCGCCTCGGCAACGACAGCTACAATATCGGGGCTTTTTCCACTTTGGCTAATTCCGAGGAGCAGCACGTTGCCAAACTTGGGAGGGCGTTGGTATATCGTATAGAGGCTTGGGGTCGCCAGGCTAACGGTAAGGCCGTTGATCGCCCCGAGTATATATTTAGCGTAGATGCCGGCATTGTCGCTTGTACCCCGGGCAGCGATGACCACATGATCTATCTGACGAGTAAGAATGGCTTGCCCCAATTGTTGAACAGATTTGTAGGCAGTCTCCAGCAGTCGCTGGATCACCTCGGGCTGTTCATGGATTTCTTTAAATAAATGTGTAGATGTTAACATAACATTAATTAGCTGCTGGAACGATTTCCGGTCCGGTCACAACTGATTTCTCGATGTTAACTGGCAGCATGACAGTAAATATCGTCTGTCCCGGCCGGGACGATACATAGATATCTCCACGATGACGCTGAACAACGACGCCGTAGCTGATTTCCAAACCAATCCCTGAACCGACTCCAGGTGGTTTTGTCGTGAAGAAGGGATCAAATATTCTGTCCTGGATGTCAGCCGGAATTCCCGGTCCATTATCCTCGATTTCGACCTTTATCCAATTGTCTTCGTAACTCGTGCGAATTATTATCACACCCTGATTTGGGTCGCCCTCCATAACAGCATGGGCAGCGTTGTCTATGATATTGGTCCATACTTGATTTAATTCGCTGCCATAGCCCTGAATTTCCGGTAAATCGGGATCGTATTCACGTCGAACGCTTGGACCGCCCTTGAGTTTATGAGCCAAGATGAGCAAGGTGTCATCAAGGCCTTGATGGATATCGACAGATTGCACCGGCGCCTGGTCAAGGTAGCTATAAGTTTTTAAGGCTTTGACGATACTTGAAATACGGT
>BTQB01000307.1:0-3614 GCA_036985655.1 Anaerolineae bacterium
AGGCTGCAGCAGATAGTCTCGAGGAAAGGCAAAGTCCGCTCCAGGGTTCTGACACCGAGAAGTTCTCGAAAAGCAGTTCGTCTCGCCTCAGCAACTCGTTGTTGTTCTTGCTCTGCGGGCTGGCAGTCTTTCTGTTTGGCAGCCCCTACTTTACCATTTTCCCGACTAACAAGAACCCTTATTATCTTTTCGCGCTAGCAATTGTCTTTTTGATTGGCGCGTTTTTCCTCCGCCGCAGCAACCGTTTCAGGCAATACCAGCCGGTTGCCTATGCTTTTTTCATTGCCTCATTCGCCAATCTTATATTGACATTAGGCCTCTTTAACTTCCTCATACAAAGAGAGACGGCGCTTCAAGAAGTCGTCACCGATAAGCTCGCCCAGTTTCTGGCCATCGTTTTACCGATAATTATTTTAACAAAGATCGCCGGCAATGATCTTGGATCCATCTTCATCAAACGTGGCAACCTCAGAGCAGGCCTTACCTTTGGCCTGGTTTCCTTCGGGCTGTTTGCTCTACTAGCGTTAACGGGGGTCACTGGGCTAGACATTACCCTGAAAGCGATAATGCCGGCCGTTCCCGGTATTTTAATCTTCGTCTTCGCTAATTCAATCATGGAAGGATTGTGGTTCAGAGCCATATTCTTGAAGCGATTTGAACCGTTCCTGGCGGTGTTGTTGTCGGTTCTGGTGACTTCACTCGTATTTGGATTGGCTCACTTCGGAGCGACATATGTTTCAGCAGCAGAAATCGCGAGTTGGGTAGCCATCGTATCCGCAGTTGGTTTTGTGGCTGGCTATGTGATGCTTAAGACAGAAAGCATTTGGGGGTCGGTTTTGTTCCATGCCGGTGCAGACTTACTCGTTATCATTCCCATACTCGAGTCGCTCTCATGAATTCAACCTTAGCTATAAATCAATATGGTATGAATTCCGCAATAGAGAAAAAGGGGGAAAGCCGGAGAAAAGTGAGCTTCTGTCTTGCTTTGGAGAGATTGTGCGCCCAGTTTTCTGTGGTGCTCCCTGGTTCCTTTCAAACCGGCATCCGTGCTTGCAGCGAATAAAACGGGATTGCACCCTGCCGAATGGGAGGCAGCAGCCGCCAATTATCCTTTACTTGCTCCATAAATGGGATTTTCGCTCTGGTCGTGTTGAGAATTTTTGGAGCTATTCAATCCTTAAACCAACATCAACTAGTGAATTGACCATATCACCAGGGTTATGCTCCCAAACGTAAGGCGCTTTGGTTGCCCTGTTGCTATCGGTTGCATACGAGCCATCCACTGCAGTCCACCTCCGCTCCTCTGTGCAGAAGTAAGCTCGCTCTGCTATGAATTCTCCCCCGACTTTGCTCTGGAAACGCGAAATAATGGATGATTAACGAAAAATAAACAATACAGTCCGGTCTGAGATAACGGGCGATAATTTCTCCCATCGTTTTAAGCCTGTAAGTCCCTGTAAAACCCCTTAGGAAGTGTAGACCATATCGAACTCAGCTGGCACGTCAGCGAGAAGGTCTTAAAGATTCGAACAGGTGAACTGAGCAGGGATTTGAGTTCCTCGCTGATAACCTGCCCAAGGGGGATTGCGTTTTGGGTTAAATCTTCGCTTTTGACCACAGCCCCACAGCGATCCAAGGCCAGTGTAGCCAGTCCAAAGTGTCATTGAAGCTGAAGGACCGTTTTCCCACCCATATTGCCATGTTAGGAGAGACTACACGCGCCACAGCGAGCCACCATGTATGAAAATGACGATATTCGCAGATTCATACCAATTCTAATCCGTGAAATCCGTGTCAATCTGTGTCCTATTTTCAGAGGAGACCACACGCGCCGCGGCGCACTACCATGGATAAAAATCTGTAGCGCAAACTGTTAGTTTGCAGGTAGAACTATATTTCAATTTACAGGGGTGAATCATGCCCATTCAAATCCGTGAAATCCGTGTCAATCCGTGTCCTATTTTCGAAGGAGTCCTCATGGGCCGCGGCGCACCACCATGGATGAAAATAACGACATTCGAAGAATCGTGCCAACTCTAATCCGTGTAATCTGTGTTAATCCGTGTTCTATATTCAGAGGAGTTCAATAGAAAGCACCCGTTTTGAAACCCACCAGGTCGTAAAATAGTGCGTTTTAGTGCTCAATAGTCGACCGATCTGAGGGTCATTGCTTGGCTAGAAAAGACGCTATCATAAGGCCCCTAAAACTCTTCTATTCAGCCCCGTCTTCTCTTTCATCCCCCAACAGATCGCCGCTTCCCATAGCTCCCATGAGCGACGATACATCCTGTTGAATCAGCGTAAGCAAGCGAATAATCTCCTTTCGCTCAGAGGTGGACATACCCTGGCGCTGGATGCGCGCCAGGTGGCCCCGGATCCAGTCAAGGCGATCGATGTTCGTTGGCCTTGTCTGCCTTGGCGGTAGGATAGTTCCCTCTGTCCAGGGCTGGGTTCGTATCGCGGTAGCTTGAATGGACGGTGATTGTGGTTGCCCGGTCGTTCCAGAACTACCTTCGAATGAAATATCGAGCGGGGGTTCAGTAATTGGCTCTATGGGGTTGCGAACCTCCTTTATCGCCTGCGATATGGTCGTCCCCGGCTCCTCCTTAAGATGAAGTACGACATTTCGTATCTCCAGGGAGGAAAGTTCATTTTTATACCGGGCACGGTGCAGTACTCGCTGCTGTCTTTTCTGCAGTCCCTGGTATATCCGGGTCTCTCGTTCGCTCAATCGCCCATCACGCACATCGTTTTTTATCTCGTCAGGTAATTCCAAGAGACGAATGAGCTGGTGAATTCTCTGCCTGGTCATGCCCAGGCGCTTGCCTACCTTGGCCCAGGTAATCGTCTTAGACCAGGGGGAACTGCTCCCTTTTTCACTCCCATCAGCGACCCGGGCATCAAGTTCGACCTGAAGCAGTTCGCGAAGCCTTAACAGCCCGGCTGCCCTATCTACATCATTGAGGTCTTCTCTTTGTATATTCTCAACCAGCTGGCGTACAAGGCGAGTGGTGTCATCATACTCTTTTCTCTGAACGACTGCTGGAATCGACTTCAGGCCTGCCATTTTGGCCGCGCGCCATCGCCGTTCACCGTGAACAAGCAGGTAATGGTTCGGCGCGATCTCCATCACTTCAATGGGTTGGATGACCCCCTCTTGCCTGATGCTGTCACTTAATTCCTCTAACGTAGTAGCGGGAAAGGTTCTTCGTGGTTGTTCAGGATCTGGCCGGATGGCCTCCAGGCGAACGGATAGCAGCTGCAGCCCCGAAGCCTGTTCTGTGTCGCCTTCTGCAGTAAAGAGTCTTTCTAAATCACCGCTTCGAGGTTTTATTGGCTGGGTAAGCGTTAATTTTGGTCGCTTCTTAGCCATTTTTCCCATTCTCCGCCTTGCTGTTTTTTACGATGTCCTTTGCCAATTGGCGGTAAGCTTCCGCCCCAGGGTTTGTGGGATCATAGGCAAGGATACTCTGGCCAGCTATCGCACTTTCGCCAAATCGAACTGATCTTTTCACTATGCTCGGGAAGATATGTTGGTCAGCTCCGAATTGCTGTTTCACTGCCGCAAGGACATCTTTAGTTAATATAGTTCGGGTATCAGCCATGGTTAAAAG
>BTQB01000308.1:0-3604 GCA_036985655.1 Anaerolineae bacterium
CAGCGGCCGAAAGTCCACTCGGTAGGCGCCAGGCCCTTGATTTGGGAGTTGATGTGGGGGCCACAACGGTAACCAGCAGCTTGCCCCTTAAAGCCAAGCCTACATATTTCAAAGTGTTTTCTTGAGCTGAATATGGGACTGTAAGGACAGCTATACCGGCCACCTTCACCGCGCTCAGATTGTCAGTACCGCTGATATTGCCCTGGGGCAGCAGCTCCTTGAGTTCGCTGGCGACTCTCATCCCTTTTTCAGCCTGTCTTGAGCCAATAATGACCTTATGGCCAGCTGCTGCCCAACGCAGACCCAAGCCAGATCCCTCAGGTCCAGTTCCTCCAAGAATCGCCAATTCCATCCTATACCTCGTCTCGTTCTTTAAAGGCCTGCATTTATTGGCTTAAAATCAGGTTCGTTCCTCGCGATCATAAGGCAAGCCCAGTGCTGCGGGTGGACCGAAACCGTATGATGAAATTTTACGTTAGCCAGTACAAGGCCTATAAACTTGCTAACGGTTACTTACCCTTTCTAGGAATTTATCACAACCGGAAGGTTCTAGGATCAGTAAAACGATTATCTAGTGCCGCCGCCATGGGTATCTCTCATAGCATGATACCATTTAAATTGAGATCTGACCGAGCTGGGTATCGCCGAAATGTGCTACGAATCAGAATGGCCTGCGCGTAATGCAGTCCGCTTATCCATCCAGCGAAACACTAATGACCAAACAAAACCTCCTAATGTTTTTGCCAAGAATTGTCCCAGCACAATTGGCCACAGGAATGCGCCAAAGGCAAGCGTGGGAAAGATTATCGAATCCACCAAAGCACTAGGGATATTACTGCCGTTTATTCGAAGCCATCGTGGGTACTTGCCAAGAAGTTGGTAGATAATTGTGTCGACTACTGCAGCTGCAGCGAAGGCTACAAATGATGCCAGGGCAATTTGGGCCGCATTGCGGTTTAGCAGCCAGGAAAGGATTGAACCGGCCGCAATGAGAGCGGTCATCCTGGGTAGCAGACGATTCCCTTTCCATGCATCGTGTAGGCGGTCGCGGGCTGTCAGATCTAGTCCAATGAACAGAAAGGCATTGACTATCACCATTCTTGGTCCAAACGCTGCCACAGTTAGATTCGCCAATACAATGGCAACAAGATACAAAATCACATAAAGCATTGGCAACCTCCTTTACTCGGCGCCTTGCGACCACGCAGAATAATTTTCTTCATGCTACTCTTGTATACGGAAGAGAGTCCTGAACACCAACCTCCTCGAATGCTTTCAGCCGTTCAGTGCAGGTCGGACATTTACCACAAGCTACTTCTTCCCCCTCATAACATGACCAGGTCATGCCATAGTCTACATCCATTTCCAATCCAATCCGCAGAATTTCTGTTTTAGCGTGATAAACAAAAGGGGCATGTATCTTTACAGGCGTCTTGCGATTCAAGTGAAAAACACCATTCATTCGTTCGAGGAAATCTGGTGTAGTGTCCCCGTATCCATACATATCGTGGCTTTGTGCGCCGTAATAGAGGTCACTTAAGCCATGTGTCTCGGCGAAAGCAGCCGCCAAAGCTAGAAAGATCATGTAACGATTAGGGACATATGCTATTGGCTGTGAATCGCCCAAAAGCTTTTCGATGTCAGGAATGGCGATATCATTAGCGACCAACGCAGAAGCCGAGAAAAGATGGCTCAAGGGTGACATATCAATGATATGATACTCATCGTAGGACAGGAGAGCTGCCTGAGCCTTGGCATATTCGATCTCCTTCGTGTGCTTCTGGCCATACTTGAAGGTTAATACAGCAGGGCACAAACATGTATTCTGCACCAGATAGTGAAGTAATGTTACACTATCCAGACCAGCACTCATAATTGCGACAGAATCCATGTTTCCTCAACCCACCAAGTATCGAAAAAGGTATAGGAACTCATTTGAATTCATGCGCTGTGATGTCAAGCTGGTACACCACAATGCTTGCCTTTTCCCAGCCGATTAATTATTTGATCTACTCAGGGTCCAGATGTTAATTAGGCGGTTTTCTGCGAATGCCACAGTTTTGTTAAGCCGGGTCGGAGCTGGGAGCCCTTTTCTGCTACCGGCAGTAAGAGGATTATATAATAGTTCACAGCTTTTGGAAGGTAATTGAGCAGATGTGGCAGCCTGATACAGCATAATATCTACATGCTTCTTTGACATTTATCATTACTTTTTATAATCTTTTCCTGGTGCGCCGATAACAATATTTTTCTTATATTATCTCTAATATTTCCTGCAGGAGTTTAGATGCACGAAGTCCAAAAGAGAGGTCAAAGACCCAACCACTATGAAACACCCGCTTCATTAGGAAGGGCTTTCGATCTGCTAGAACTACACGGCCCAAAGGCAAAGCTTATTGCTGGAGGTACTGATCTTTTATTAGAAATGGAACGAGGTGGAAGGCCAGGGATCGATGTTCTGATTGACTTGACACGGATCCCAAATTTGGCCGAGATCTGGCAGGATGAGGAAGAACATATTCATATCGGCCCCCTGGTTACCCATAATCAGATTGTGGCCTCGAGATTAATCGTGGATAAAGCCTTTCCCCTTGCCCAGGCCTGCTGGGAAGTAGGGTCGCCTCAGTTGAGAAACAGGGCTACCGTTGCCGGAAATGTGATAACTGCCAGCCCGGCTAACGACACGATTTCTCCTCTTTGGGCTTTGAACGCCTCAGTGACGCTCCAATCACGAAACGGAAAACGAATTGTTCCATTCCAAGATTTCTACACGGGGGTTCGTCAAACTGTGCTCCGACCAGATGAAATTCTGACAGATATTCACTTTTCAACCATGAACCAAGACCAAGGAGGGTTATTTGTCAAGCTCGGGCTTCGCAGAGCTCAGGCGATATCCGTGGTTCACATTACGATTATTTTAGAACTAATCGACGGTGTTGTGAGTAAGGCAATAATTGCTCAAGGAAGCGTTGCACCGACCATCATACGCTCGCCCCAGACTGAGAATTACCTTGCAGGTAAAACCCTTACCAACTCTGAGATTAATGAAGCGGCAAAAATTGCTGCTGGGGAAGCGAAACCAATTGACGATATACGTGGGTCAGCCTCCTATCGATCGGACCAGGTTAGGGTGATGGTTCGCAGGGGTTTGAAGACCTTGCGAGATCGTCGGGAACGAGATGCTTGGCCCCACCAGCCAACGATGTTATGGACCAATACGGACGGCCGAACGCCCGTGGGTCCGTCATTCGAAGCCAGCCATGAAGCCAGTACAAAGATAAACTGCACTGTAAACGGAAAACTACTAAGCGTGGCTGATGGTGTCCATAAGACGCTTCTGGATTGGCTTCGCGATGAAGGAGGGCTTACTGGCGTCAAGGAGGGCTGCGCTGAAGGAGAATGTGGTGCTTGTACGGTAATTATGGACGGAATGGCTGTAATGGCCTGTCTGGTTCCAGCTTGCCGGGCTCATGGTAGTGACATCACCACAATTGAGGGCTTATCCGCTGCTGGTGGGACTAAACTGCACCCTCTGCAGGCCGCCTTTATTGAAAGCGGCGCTGTTCAGTGCGGCTAGTGTAGTCCTGGCTTTCTCCTGTCCGGG
>BTQB01000309.1:0-3600 GCA_036985655.1 Anaerolineae bacterium
GGTTCCTCTATCGGCGTTGGCGATGCAGCATATATGTAATCGAGTCATGGAAGATCATGGCTTAACAGGGATCTTCAACTTAATTCTGGGTTCTGGCTCTGAGATCGGCCAAATGCTGGTAGCGGATGATCGCGTGCCCCTTATCTCCTTTACCGGGTCAACCAAGGTCGGTATGGGCGTCTCCAAAAGTGTGGCTGGTCGCTTTGGCAAAGTGATACTCGAATGTGGCGGAAATAATGCCATCATTGTTGCTGAGGATGCAGATCTCGCTCTTGCCGCTCGCGGGATCTTATTTGGCGCTGTGGGCACAGCCGGTCAACGATGCACTTCCACTAGGAGAATTATTCTGCACAGGAGCATTTCAGATGAAGTCGTTTCCAGGTTGAAGAACAGCTATAAGCAGGTAAAAATCGGAAATCCGCTTAAGAGTGACACATTAATGGGTCCGTTGGTGTCTGAGGAGGCGGTCTCTACAATGTTTGCCGCTATTGATAGGGCAGTGTCCGACGGTGGAGAGATCTTAGTAGGTGGAAAAAGGCGACCAGACATCGGCAAAACCTATGTTGAGCCGACGATCATCAAGATGCCGTTCCAGACGCCTATTGTTAGAGAAGAAACATTCGCACCTATATTATATCTATTGGAATACGAGGAGCTCGAGCAGGCATTGCAGCTCCACAATGAAGTACCCCAGGGTCTCTCCAGCGCTATATTTACCGAGTCCATGCGTACAGCTGAGCTTTTTTTGTCAGTCGCTGGCTCAGACTGCGGGATTGCTAATGTCAATATAGGCACTTCCGGGGCAGAAATCGGGGGGGCGTTTGGTGGTGAAAAGGAAACTGGAGGGGGTCGGGAAAGTGGATCTGATTCCTGGCGAGCATATATGCGGCGTCAGACTAACACCATTAACTGGTCCCGCGATTTGCCCCTGGCACAGGGAATCGAATTTGGGGGGAAAGATTAAAGTAAGGGCAAGGCAACGGGTATATAGTTGTTGTCGCGAGACGAGGTCGTTCCCAATTGCCTTGCCCCAACATAAGAGAGGAATAAAATGAGCATCAGAATTGACAATTTTCAACGAGGCTTGATGGACTATCCAAAAGCGGGATGGCGAAAGCGGATGTCTAAGGCGCCGCTACAATTATGGCGTCTTGGTCTTGGCCCTCTACTCGGTCAATATCTCCTTATTTTGACCCACAAGGGTCGTAAATCAGGCCGCATATATCATACTATGGTCGAATACCATAGGCTTAATGGAAATATATATATACCTTGCGCCTATGGACCCCAATCGGATTGGTACCAAAACATTAACGCCCACCCGATGGTTACCGTTCAAACATCAAAAGGTAGTGAGTCCATGCAGGCTGCAAGGGTAACTAATGACCAGGAGATACTGGACGTTTTCAGTTTGTTCCAACGACGGGATCCGCCATTAACAAACTTATACTTAAGAACTCTTGATATTGAGCCAAACCCTGATGATGTTCTAGAGCACAAAGATAAAATTTATTGGATTCGCCTTACACCAGCCGATGACCCCGCCCTTTTACCTCTGGAGGCCGATCTAGCCTGGATTTGGCTGGTGACTGCCGCGTTTTTATTCGCTATTCTTTCTCTCGGTCGCAAGATTAAATAGAGGTGATTACAACTGTTTTCTGGCAGCCTTAGGTTTGGAGCCTCATCGGAAGCGATAAAAAAGTGACAAAATTTATTGAGGATCAAGATACAATCAGCCGTGAGTCCGCTACGGATTTTTATAATTGGCTTGGAGCACGCCACGATTGGGCTGAAATATACGAAAGTAAAGCCAAGCATCAAGGACTTGGATTGCTCAATTTGGCGCCTGGCATGCGGGTGCTGAACGCTGGCTGTGGTACTGGGAAAGATCATCTAGAGCTTGTTGAAGGCGTCTTTCCAGGGGGAGAGGCTATTGCCCTGGATTTATCTTGGAAGATGATCCATTTAACCTGGACACGAACTCATGCGCCATGCATTCAAGCAGCTGTTGAAAGATTTCCTTTTAATAATAGCTCTTTTGATCGAATTTACTCCAGCTATGTTCTTGACCTAATACCCAGTCACTACATGGACACTGTTTTGTCCGAATTTAATCGGATGCTTCGGCCGGGAGGAATCATGGTTAACGTATCCCTTTCCAGAGGGCACACGTTGAAAAGTAAAATAGTAATCTGGGCCTGGATGAAATTATATAATGCTGCTCCCATCATATGTGGTGGCTGCAGGCCAGTCAGTCTGTACGAACTGGCTGAAGAGGTTGGTTTTTCTCAAGTTACGTGGGAAGTCGTGGAACAGTTTGGCGTTCCCAGTGAGATCGTTGTAGCAATTCGATAATCCTCTACCCAACAGTTATTTTTTTTGTTGAATGTGGAGAGGCGTTTTTTTCCAGGTTTTCTTGACATTAATTTTTCCATTTGTCTCGATTACATTTAATGTCTGCGGGGATAAAATGCGAAATCACAACAGCTACCAATTCCTGAATACTATCAACCTCTGTCCAGCTACCACATGAGCTAAAAGATGCTACAATCTTCTTTCGATTTTTAGGACCTTTCGGAGCTTTATGCATGTCTTCTGATTTTCTCTTTCATGGGTCGATAAACGATTTTGATCCAGCCCTAAGTAAGCTGCTAAGTTTTGAGGATCGGCGTCAACGCGAAAAGATCATCCTCATACCTTCAGAGAGTTTAGCGCCAGAACCAGTCAGAGAAGCGATGAGCTCTAATTTTGCCAATATTTATGCCGAAGGCTATCCGCGAGCTCAGAGCAGAACCCTTTCCGAACAAGAAATTCTTGATGTTCCGACTGAATTGGCAATTTTTAGGAGATATAGCGATCCCAGGTATTACAAGGGGGTCGAATATGCTGATATTCTGGAATCCTTGGCTCGCCGGCGCGCCGCGGAGCTCTTCGCGGCCAATAATATTCTTCCAGAAGAGCTGTTTGTCAATGTGCAACCTTTGAGCGGGTCACCGGCCAATATCGCCGTATACAGCGCCCTGTTGGAGGCTGGCGACACAATAATGGGTCTCGATTTGATCCACGGGGGACATTTAACACACGGAAGTAAGGTTAGTCGATCCGGAAAGAATTATAACATAGTACCCTATGGGGTTGACCCCGAAACCGACCTTCTCGACTATGACGTAATAGAAAAATTAGCCGTCGAAGGTAAACCAAAAGTGATCGTAGCCGGATTTACCGCCTACTCTCGCCTTATCGATTGGTCCCGGTTCAGAACAATTGCTGATAAATGTGGCGCTTACTTGATGGCCGATATAGCCCACATTTCAGGGCTGGTGGCAGCAGGTGTTCATCCTAGCCCTATTGGCATTGCCGACGTGGTAACAACGACCACGCATAAGAGTCTATGTGGACCACGAGGTGCGATGATAATGACACATCGCCCTGACCTGGCAAAAGCTATTGACAGGGCGGTGTTCCCTGGGGAGCAAGGAGGGCCGCACCTGAACACAATTGCTGCCATGGCAATGGCTCTACGGTTGGCACGCGAAGATCAATTTCGCGATTTGATGAAGCGGGTGGTCGAAAATGCTTCAAGATTGGCTGACAAGTTAG
>BTQB01000310.1:0-3592 GCA_036985655.1 Anaerolineae bacterium
GCGTTCATTTACTTCTGCCAGATTTAGATCAACTATCTGGCGAATATCTTCTCTGGTCAGCTGACGGAATACGATCACACTGTCGACGCGATTAATAAATTCAGGACGGAAAGTCTTTTTTAGCTGCTCGAGGAGAGACTTCTGCATATCGCTATATTCTTCATCTTCTTCTATTGATCCATCTCGTTGGAAGGCAAACCCAAGATTCGGGCCTTTTTTGATGGTCTCCGCGCCAACATTAGAAGTCATAATTATCATTGCATTTCTAAAGTCAACTTTAAGACCTTTGGCGTCAGACAACTGCCCTTCTTCCATTATCTGAAGAAGAATATTAAAGGCTTCAGGATGAGCTTTTTCAATCTCATCGAATACGACAATTGAATATGGCCGCCTTCGAATTGTTTCGGTTAATTGACCGGCATCGTCATAGCCAACATAGCCTGGCGGAGAGCCGATCAAGCGAGCCACATTATGCCGCTCCATAAATTCCGACATATCCAATTGGATAAGCGCATCTTCGGTGCCAAATAAGAACTTTGCCAATGCCTTTGTTAGCTCAGTCTTTCCTACCCCAGTTGGTCCGAGGAATATGAATGATCCTACGGGACGTCTAGGATCCTTTAATCCAGCCCGCGCTCGACGAACCGCTTTCGATATAGCCTCTATAGCCTCATCTTGACCGACAATATACTTATGTAACTCTTCTTCCATTTGTAAAAGTCGGGCGCTTTCCTCTTTTGTTAATTGGATGACCGGGACGCCCGTCCACATTGAAAGAACTTCAGCGATGTCCTCTGCTGTTACTTGGATGCTGCTCTCGTCGACAATGGATTTACCCGCTCGTAATTCATCTAATTTTCGCTGAACAACTTCTTCATCTTCCCGTATTTTCGAGGCTCGATCGTAATCACCCTCTTCCACTGCATCATAGCGGTCTTCTCGCAAACGTCTCAACTCTTCATAGCTTTTCTGAACGTCGGCAGATTGTGGAGCCTTGTACATGCGAACACGAGAAGAACCTTCGTCAATAAGGTCTATCGCCTTATCTGGAAGGAACCTATCGGTCACATAGCGAGTTGACAAATTTACCGCTGCCATAATGGCTTCATCAGTGATAAAGAGATTATGGTGTTTTTCATAGGCTGATTTGATGCCCCTTAATATTTGAATCGACTCTTCTGGTGTAGGTTCTTCAACCCGTACTGGCTGGAATCGCCGCTCCAGCGCAGCGTCGCTTTCGATATGCTTACGATACTCATCAAGGGTTGTTGCACCAATACATTGGAGTTCGCCGCGAGATAAGGCAGGCTTAAGTATATTTGCAGCATCGACTGCACTACCAGCTGATCCAGCGCCAACTAACATGTGAACTTCGTCAATAAAGAGAATTGCATCGCTGGATTTCAACTCTTCGATCACTCTTTTCAGACGCTCTTCAAATTGACCCCGGTACATAGTTCCAGCTACTAAGCTGCCGACATCAAGCTGGAGGACACGTTTATTGTGCAAGATCTCTGGAACTTGGCCGTCAACCACCCTTTGAGCTAAGCCTTCAACAATAGCTGTTTTACCAACACCAGGCTCGCCAATCAATGCTGGATTGTTTTTCGTCCTTCGTGCCAGGATCTGTATGACTCTTTCAATTTCTGTATTTCTGCCGATGACTGGGTCCAATCTCGCTTCCTCAGCCAGGGCAGTCAGATCAGTCGCCAACTGATCGACCAAGGGTGTTTTGCTTTTCTCTTTTTTACCGCTTTTTGTTGGTCTCTCACTTGTTGAAGCTGGTGATTCCTTTAACATCCTGCGTGTTTGACGCCTTATCTGTTCAGCACTGACGCCAAACTTTCGCAGAACATCCATAGCGATGCTCTCATTTTGGCGCACGAGCGCTAAGAGGAGGTGTTCGGTACTGATATAATGCTGGCCCATCCGGCGGGCCTCATCGACTGCGAGTTCAAGTATCCGTTTCGTACTCGGGGACAGTTCAATCTTTGTGAAGGGTGTTCGTGTACCAACGCCAGAAAGACGTTCCACCATAGCCTGAACGCGATTTTCCTCTAAACCCAATTCTTGCAGCACACGGCCAGCGACGCCACCCTCTTCGCGAAGCAAGCCAATCAAGACGTGTTCGCTGCCAATATAACTATGATTGAGTCGTTCAGCTTCTTCTTGAGCAAGGCTCAATACGCGCCGTGCCCGCTGTGTAAAGCGTTCCCAATTTTTCGAGTTCACTTCATTATTCCTCGATAGTGGGAGCGAAACAAGTTATCTTGACATAACATGGTTCACTGGCCAGTAATTAATTCTTCGTTGTCAGCGCTATCGACCATTGCTAGATCTGCTTCCACGTACTTGTCTGATGCTACCTGTTTTATGCTTAAACCCATCTGGCGTTGGGCAGAATCCAGCTTGATAATCCTGGCTGCGATAATATCGTCTTTGGTAACGATTTCCCTAGGATGTTCGATCCGATCCGGAGACATCTCCGAAATATGGATCAATCCCTCAAGGGCATAATCATCGTTAACTCGAGCGAAAGCGCCGTAATTAGTCAATTTCGTGATTGTCGCTTCTACCAATTCTCCTTCTTTATAGG
This sequence comes from Anaerolineae bacterium, assembly GCA_036985655.1. Classification (GTDB taxonomy): domain Bacteria; phylum Chloroflexota; class Anaerolineae; order Promineifilales; family Promineifilaceae; genus UBA11865. The sequence goes on from BTQB01000310.1 coordinate 2,597, forward strand.
TTTCCTCAATCTTTGTCCATGGATCTACCTCTAACCGTTTCAGACTAAGGGCAACTCGACTCCGGTCCCGGTCGACATTCAATACATATACTTTCAATTCCTGACCGATCTCGAGGATATCGGAGGGATGATTAATTCGCTTCCAGCTCATCTCAGAAAGGTGTACCAGACCCTCAAGAGCGCCAATATCCACAAAAGCGCCAAAGTCAACCAGATTGACAACCCGGCCGTCAACTACTTCACCCTCTTCCAACTCGCTTAATAACTTTTCTCGCTCTGCAGAGCGGATCTCTTTCATCGCCGCTCTCTCAGACATAATTAACCTATTTCTCTTACGGTCCACCTCAATGACACGGGTCGAAAGCTGTTCACCCACATATACTTTAAGTCGTTCTTCATTGGGTGTGCCTGGTACGCGCTGCTGTCGTCTTGAGATCAATTGGGATGCCGGAATAAATCCTCGTATGCGACCCATTTTTGCCAGGAGTCCGCCCCGGTTGAAACCAATTACCTGGCACTCAACAACATCCTGGTTTTCCAGTAATAATGATGCTTGATTCCAATCATCCTCCTCTAGTGCTTTGAAGTAAGATAATATGAGATTGCCGTTGCGGTCTTCTGGATTGATGACGCAGACAGGGATATTGTTCCCAACTGCCAATTTCTTTAATGTTTCATCGTCCATTTGGTCAACTTCATCAGCCGGAATAATCCCTTCGGATTTGGCGCCGATATCAACCAGCAGTTCATGAGTCCTCTGGGAGACGACCTCTCCCTCTCGTATCTCCCCAGCCTCTGGAAAACCCAATTCCAGGTCGCCATTGAGAAGAAAATTCATTGGGTGTTCGGCGTTTTCGGCCGGATCATTTGTTAAATCATCTAGTAGCAAATCAGTCCCTCTTTTTTTATCCCTGGTGGGAAAGTCAGGCTGAATTATACTGTCTGCACCGGTTTTGACAATTAGATTACCATTAGCGTACTGGAGAGGGTGTAATC
>BTQB01000311.1:0-3580 GCA_036985655.1 Anaerolineae bacterium
AAAGACCAAAGACGTGGTCGCCGAATCGCATTCGGTTGGTATAGCGGTAAATTTAATCACCTTCAATGGCTCTTACCTCTACTTCCACAATGCCATCATTATTGCGAGTCTTTCGCTGGTTCTGCAGCAGTCTTGCTAAATAGGGAACCTTCTCCTGTCGAAACGTATAATGACATAGACGGTGAGGTAGTCAATTTCTTCCGAGTCCTTAGAAATAAACCTGATCAACTTATTAGGGCAATAGGTCTCACGCCATTTGCAAGAGAGGAATTCCATCTAGCAGTAGAATCTGATCCCTCTAAACTAACCGATGTAGAGAGGGCCAGATTATTCTATGTTAGAGCGAGGCAGGCCAGGACTGGTCTTGCCCAGACTGCCTCGTTGGGCAGATGGGCAAACTGCAAGAATACGAGTCGTGCTGGCATGTCGGGCGCAGTATCGAGATGGCTGGGAGCTGTAGATGCTCTTCCTCAGATAGCAGAACGACTGCTTCGCGTCCAGATAGAGAATCGCCCCGCCTTAGATGTAATTAGGCTGTACGATAGCCCAGAAACTCTCTTTTATTGCGATCCTCCATATCTCCATAGTACGAGAGGTGATGCTAAGGCGTATGCTTTTGAAATGGATGAGCAGCAGCATATTGAACTCGCTGAATTGCTTGGGCATTGCAAAGGGATGGTCGCTATATCTGGATATAGAAATCAACTCATGGATGAGCTATATGATGGGTGGCTAAGATTTGATGCGCCTCTTAAAAAAACTCATTCTGTAAAGCAACTTAGGCAAGAGTGCCTTTGGATGAATTACAATCCGGAGTCTCAAGATTATGGCTACAATCAATTACAACGAAGCAAGAAACCTGCTCAGCGAAAACTTCTCGATCGCTGAAACTCAGCTTGTTGCTGGTATTACGCTTCAAATCGATGAAGTATTATTCACTCATTTTAATGTAATATTCTCATCTAATACCCAGTCATATAGAGAGGTACTTCTTGGCTGTAATGTTACGCGCATTCTTGATAAGGATGTTGATATTCATTTGCCTTATGTTAGTCATGGAGAACGTGCCTTCAATGCCCGTGACCTAGACGAGAAAGTAATAAATCCTTTCCTTCAAGTTAAGAGGATCCCATCTACAAAGGGTCCATACTTGAGCACGTTTCGTAGACAGGCGAGATTTGATAATTCAACCCGCGAGCGACTTAGGGACAAAACTGGATACGACTCTCTATTATTCCTTATAGACTATGTAGCAAGAACTGATTCCGATGAAGAACTCTTAGAATTCTTCCATTATCTTCTTTTCAGATTCGCTCAGCTTCGTGAGGCTTCGATCGTTCCTCTTACACGAATCCAAAGATTTAGTCTTGAACAATACAATCAACTCTTTGACGCTCTATTAAGCAAGCCTAGTGGAGGCCTCTTCCCAGTCATCCTTGTTGAATGCATGTTTCATACCCTGAGAGAATTCTTCCGCCTTGAATGGGAGATCGAATCTCAGGGCATCAATGTCGCAGATGCCTCATCAGGGGCAGGAGGCGATATAACCATTTTCGAGAGTAATGGGCATATTCTTTTATCGATAGAAGTAACCGAACGCCAAGTGGATAAATCCAGGGTCGTCTCGACTTTCAACACGAAGATCGCTCCCACGGGTATTGAGGATTATTTATTCCTTGTTGGCTCTACAGAACCGAGCGAGGAATCAAAGGCCCAGGCGAGAAGGTATTTCGCTCAAGGACATGAGATAAACTTCGCTCATTTATGCGATTGGATAGTTATGCTGCTTGCAACATTAGGCAAGGAAGGAAGGGCTATATTTAATAGCAACCTTATGGACCTACTCGATGATCCAGGTGTTCCGCAGGCAATCAAGGTCACTTGGAATGAAAGTGTTGCCTCTTTGTTTGGAGATTGACTTAATCCCCATTCCTGGGGATTTTCTCCTCTATGCAGGCTGAACTTTCGCTCGAGCGGACCGGGGATGCTGCGGCAGAGGCAAGAGATAAGGAGTTTCAGGCTCTTGGTTAGCCATGTAAGGGAGCTATCCCCGGCAGCTCAGATCGCAACCGATAGCGGGCGAGGCTGCTGGCCTTTTTCTATCCTAAGATAGATTACGTTACTTGGAATGCAAAAGAGCGAGTGGATGCAGAATGTATTCCGAATCTGTATGGTTCCCAAGCAGCGTCGCTGGATCCTGATTCCTGTGATAGGGCGAAACTGTATGCGTATGAAGAAAATAATCAACGACTTGTTCTGGTCGGTGTGCTGATTATGATGCTTCAAATCAGGCGTTTTGGTTTGTTGAAACTTAGATATTGGGCGAGCATTCTCGCTTGAAGTTGGCTTGTATCCTTGGTTTCTCTTTGTACTAGTTTGAACGCTGTGGACAAGAAAAACAGTTCTAGGAGACTATGCCAACTCATACTTGAATCAATGCACACCCCTCAGTGATTTAGAGCTCCCTACGAAATCCAATCCAAAAAGAGTTGAATCAAACCCGCATTGAGGGGACGGAGAGGGGGTAGGGGCATCGTATCACCCTCTTCATGGGTGCCAATGAGCTTCTGGACCAGCAAGCTGCCTTGGGAATCATCGGGAATCACCACTGGTGCGTGATCGCCGCTGTTCATAAATAATTCTTAGCTGCTAGCATCCCAACCGCCATCTGAGCCGCGGCAGTCGATGCTCTGGCTTTCCAATGTAGGAGCGATGATGGAGCCAAAGGAGATTAGCTCTGGCTCCTCTTCAATACCAGCCTCTTCCACGGGTTCCTTGTTATGCCACAATTTGGTAGATTCAATCTTCATGGTACCCGAAGGCTGGCCTAGTTATCGAGCCATGGGTAACAGATACGGTTAGATGATTTTGAGTAAAATATTCAGTTTTAGGTGTAGACAGATAATTTTAATTTTCGGGAGCGCCGGCAGTTATCCACTCGGATAACGCCTCCAATTCGGTGTCCAAGACCTGGCCAAAGTGGTCGCGGGCAGCAGATTGTCGCTGGATGATCAGACTGGCTTCAGGGTCGCCTGGGATGATCGCTGGACCGCTGCGGCCGCCTTGGAGTATTGATTCATAGCTGCTCATGTCCAACCCAGCCTCGGCATCTGGTCCACTGTGGCAGAAAACACAGCGTCCTTCGAACATGGTGCTGAAGGTTGCGTCATATGTCCGGTCGACACCTGCTAACAGGTACGGGCTAGTGTTTTTGAGGACGAAAAGCTGCTGTTCGAGGTAGGGCTCGAGAGCGGGTGAGTCAAAACCGGTAAAGATCCAATCAGGTCCATGGCAGGCGCTGTTGCCGCAAAAAGAATCGCTGGGTGGGGGTTTACCCTCAAGCTCTGTATAGTCTATTGAAGGATCGGCTGGTTCGTGACAGGCAGCGCAGGAGCTGTCGATGGCTTTTCCGTGAAGGGTGATCCAACTGGTGTGGGTGTGGGAGGGTGGTTCTGGTCCACGTACAAGCTGGATTTCCGTTACTAACTTCGAATTATCTGTAACAACGGGCACCGAGTGACAGACGTTGCACTCGAGCCGAATAGCCTCGCCTGTCGATGTCAAATGCTTGCCGTCATGA
>BTQB01000312.1:0-3569 GCA_036985655.1 Anaerolineae bacterium
CGCGAATCCCTACGGGTAGAACTTCAGCATATTCAAAAGACCCAGGGAAGTACGACCTTGTTTGTGACCCACGATCAAGTAGAAGCCTTAACCATGGCTGATCGCATTGCTGTGTTAAATAAGGGCCGGATCGTTCAAATCGGGTCTGCTCATGATATCTACGACCGGCCTGCGACAGTTTTCGTTGCTCAACTAGTTGGGACGCCCAGAATCAATTTAATGGATGCCCAGCGAGAAGATGGTTTGCTGCGCATCAAGGATGCTCCCATCAGCTTACCGTTGGGAGAACGTGAAGCCCGTATTCCGAAATTGTGCCAGCTGGGAATTCGGCCTGAAGACATCCAACCCAATAATGAAGGAAAATTCGAAGGCCAGATTGCCTTAACTGAACCCCTAGGGGTTGAAACTGTATTGCATATTCGAACCGGTTCCCAAACTTTTCTAAGCACTACTTCCGGAATTGCAACCTGGCGTCCTGGTGAAAATATAAAATTTAACATCACTCAAGAGCGTCTGCATTTCTTTGACAGTGACGGTCGCCGTGTTTAAACACAATTGTAATCGACCTTTCAACCTCTTAGGGAAATAAAAGGAATCAACATGAGTTAGAGCTCGCTGAGGTTGAACGAAAACCTGTAGAGCTAAAAGTTCAATTTACATAGGAGTTCACATGCGCCGCGGCGCACCACCATGGATGAAAATGACGATATTCGCAGATTCATACCTATTCTAATCCGTGAAATCTGTGTCAATCCGTGTCCTATTTTCGAAGGAGTTAACGCGAGCTAGAGCTCGCCGAGGTTGAACGAAAACCTGTAGAAATTCAGAGGAGAAACGAAAATGAAATTTGGTGTGAGCACATGGGTGTGGACCGCACCATTAACAGACGACGATCTCAAAACCCTGACGCCTAAGATCGCTGAAGCGGGATTTGACATAATTGAACTGCCTCTAGAAGTTGAAAATGGTTTCGATTATGTATCAGCGGCCGAATTAATAAACGATTATGGATTGTCCGCCACCACTTGTGTAGCGATGGGACCGGACAGGGATTTAATTCATCCGGATAAGTCAATTAGAGACAATGGAAAACGATATGTTCGCCATTGCATTAAAGCCGCCGAGACCCTTGGGGCTACTAATTTAGTTGGGCCGCTCTATTCAGCCGTGGGACGCGTGTGGCAGTCAACGGATGAAGATCGGGTTAAAGATTCAGATCTTCTGGTAGAAAGCCTGGTTGAATTAGCTCAATACGCTGGTGAACACAATGTCACGCTCGGTGTAGAACCCCTTAATCGTTTTGAAACAAGCTTCCTCAACTTAGCTGAGCAAGCGATTCAAATTGTCGACCGCGTCGATCATCCAGCCTGCAAGATAATGCTGGACTCTTTCCATATGAATATCGAGGAAAAATCAGCCGGTCAGGCAATAAAGGAAGTTGGACCACGTTTATGCCAGCTTCATGCCTGCGAAAACGATCGCGGGACGCCAGGATCGGGGGTTATCGCCTGGGATGAAATTGCCAATGCTTTAAAGGAGACAGGATTCGATGGACCCGTTGTTATTGAATCCTTCACCTCAAAAGTTCAATCCATAGCCCGGGCAGCAGCTATATGGCGACCTTTAGCCGATTCTCAGGACGATTTGGCGGCCGATGGATTAGCCTTCCTGCAGGCAAAGTTTTCCTAGGAGAGTAGTGAGCAAGATATTTAAATGGCCCATTTCTCTGTGAGCCCATAGTGTTGGGCCCAACACTATGGGCCCAACACCGAAGCTCTATGGCAGTTTACCAACAGTGAACGATATTCTGAGTAAGACACGCGAATTAAGAGTGTTACCATGCCTAAGAACATCGTAGTTATCGGCGCGCTGGATACCAAGGGAGCCGAATTCGCTTTCGTAAAGGCGGCCGTTCAAGACCGGGGTCATAAGACCATCGTTGTCAATACAGGCATCATGGGTGATCCGCCTTTTGAGCCTGAGGTATCTGCATCAAGGGTGGCGGAGGCTGGTGGCGCCAGCCTTGAGAACCTGCGGAAAAAGGCAAATCGGGGAGAGGCTATAGCCACCATGACCAAGGGTGTAGTAATTGTCATTAAGGAACTGCATGAAAAAGGGGAGGTAGGCGGCGTATTAGGTATGGGCGGCTCAGCCGGAACCATTATTGGTACGGCTGCCATGAGGGCTCTTCCTGTTGGTGTTCCAAAGGTCATGGTCAGCACATTAGCGTCAGCCGATACCAGCCCTTATGTTGGCACCCGTGATATCGTTATGATCCACTCGGTTGTTGATGTCGCCGGCATTAATCGCATAAGCGCCCAGATCTACGCTAATGCCGTCGGCGCGGTCGTTGGCATGGCGGAAACAGCGCTGCCTGAGATCGCTGTGAAACCGCTTATCGCTGCCTCAATGTTTGGTAATTCTACCGAATTGGTCGATCAATGCCGGGAAATTCTTGAGGACAGGGGCTTTGAAGTCCTTGTTTTTCACTCAACCGGCGCCGGCGGCAGGACAATGGAAAGTTTAATTGCTGATGGGTATTTCACAGGCGTCTTAGATGTGACCACCACCGAATGGGCGGATGAAGTAGTCGGGGGCGTTTTATCGGCCGGTCCTGAGCGGCTAAACGCGGCGGGCGATCGCAACATTCCCCAAGTAATCGTGCCCGGCTGTGTCGATATGGCCAACTTCTGGGCCCTAAATACCGTTCCTAAAAAATTTTCTGATCGCCGCCTTTATGAGTGGAACCCCAATGTGACCCTAATGCGTACGACGCCTGCGGAGAACAAAGAGATCGGCCGGATCTTGGCCGAGAAGGCAAATCGTTCTGAAGGCCCGGTAGCCATTTACCTGCCCCTGAAAGGCCTGTCGCTGCTGGATTCACCCGGTGGTGAATTTTGGTGGCCAGAAGCGGATCATGCCTTATTTGAGGCCATTAAGGAACATGCTCGAAAAGAAATAACCGTTTACGAACTAGACAACAATATAAATGACAGGGTTTTTGCTGAGGCAGTAACTGGAAAGCTGTTGTCTTTCTTGGGTAAAAAGTAAGAAGTTGGAATTCAAAGGATGTCTTTGTGATATCTGAAAAGGAAACAAGAGATGCCATTTATCAATCGTAACGACGCCTTGAAGCGGTTACGGAAATCAGTCGCCGATGGTCGCCCAATTATCGGTGCGGGTGCGGGTACAGGTATTTCAGCCAAATTTGCCGAAAGCGGCGGTGTGGATCTGATTATCATCTACAACTCCGGGCGCTATCGCATGGCTGGCCGGGGAAGTCTTGCAGGCTTGCTGCCCTATGGAGATGCCAACGCCATCGTGGTTGATATGGCTGGAGAAGTATTGCCTGTTGTAAAAGACACCATGGTCCTTGCCGGTGTTTGTGGCACAGATCCATTCAGGTTGATGCCGGTATTTCTCAGGCAGCTAAAAGAAATGGGCTTCGATGGCATTCAACATTTCCCGACTGTTGGGCTATTTGATGCACTGATGCTCCAGAATCTGCATGACACCGGGATTGGACCAGCTTTAGAGGTTGAGCTGGTTCGCCTCGCTCACGAGCAAGG
>BTQB01000313.1:0-3561 GCA_036985655.1 Anaerolineae bacterium
TTAAACCCCCTCTAAAGGCGTCGCCTGCCCCTGTCGGATCCACTATCTTATCGGGTGTAACTACCGGAATATTATAACTCTCGTCGTCCACATGAATAATTGACCCTCGTTTGCCGAGGGTAATTAATAAGGCGCCCACTCTTTTGATGATATCCAGGTCAGACAATTGCGTCTTATCACGGATCATGGAGAGTTCATATTCATTGACCGCCAGCAGATAACAGCCCGTTAAACCTTCGATTAAATCTTCTGGACTAAGCCTAATAGTTTGCTGGCTTGGATCGAAAATATACGGAATATTTAGCGCTTTACACTCGCTCACATAGGCAACCATGGCATGTGGATCGTTTGGCGATATCACGGCAAGGTCGGCGCCAGTTCCAAATTGAGCAAATTATAGCTCGGCCGCTCGGGCCATGGCGCCAGTATAGAAAGTGGCGATCTGGTTTTGGTCTATATCTGTCGTAACGAAGAAAGAGGCACAAAATAAATCTTCATGAATTACCACCCCTGAAACGTCAACATTTTTCGATTCGAGCCAACTTCCATATTCGTGAAAATCCCTTCCGGCAGCAGCCATTATTTTGGGTCTACCTCCCAATAAGGCATTCGTATAAGCAATATTTGCCGCGACACCACCACGAAAGCGCTGCATTGAATCGACCAGAAAACTAACGCTAATTTTATCCAGCTGGTCAGCTAGTAAATGGTCGCTAAATTTACCTGGAAAGGTCATCAAATAATCAAAGGCTATGGAGCCCGCAATCACTACATTCATCAAATCTATCCATTAATAATTCGGCTGAATTACCTTTGAACCTGGTTCATGACGCCGTTCGACCGAGGTCATTTCTTGCAGCCGATTTTTCGTCTACATCAGATTTCCACACGGCCGATAAGCCCAATCGATCTCTGAGCATTATTTTTAAGGCAATTAAGCCATCGACCGCTTTTATCTTCTTTCCATCAGCATAGGTCCTCGGATCGTAATCAATACCAATTTCGTGAATTTCATGTCCGGAAAGAAGTATTTTATCTGGAAGCTCAAAATCCAGATCAAATCCTGAGCATGTCAAATTCAAAGCCTTTACCAAATCAGCTTTTACCATCTTTGTGGCAGTAGCTACATCGGTTAATTTACTCCGGAAGAGGAGATTGGTCATCGCCGTAAGGAATCGCACGCCAAAATAAGCATGAACATATTCATACTTGACGTCGCCGCATAAGACTCGAGATCCAAATAGGGCAGCAGGCTCGTATTTATCAACATATTGACAAAAGCAGATATGATCCTCCGGATTGTACTCACTATCAGCATCCTGGATAATCATATAATCACCAGTCATTTTCTGAATACCGGTGCGAATCGATCCCCCTTTTCCGAGATTTTTCTCATTGAGGATAATTGTGATATCAGGCTCATGCATTTCTCTAAGAATTTCTCGCGTACCATCGGTAGAGTTATTGTCGATAACGATGATCTCACGCTCCCATCCCGTACCAAGATCAACAGCTGTTGTCGCCTGAACGACACTCTCAATGGTAGATCGTTCATTAAAGCAGCAAATTATGACGGATAATTTCTTCATCTGAAAATTGAATAGTGGTGAGATAGATGTCGAGGTGCTCTAAAGCACCTGGAAGAATTGATTAAAGGCATCGATCACATAATCGAGCCGCGGCCGATCCAATCCGGGATAAACTCCAACGAAGAAAGCTCCTCTCATTATCTGGTTAGCGCCTTTCAGATTGCCAATAACCCGGTGGTTTATATCCTTATATGCCGGCTGCATCATAATGTTGCCGGCAAATAACGTTCGCGTTTCTACACCTTTTTCCTCTAAGAAGCGCGTTATCTGATATCGAGTAAAGGGGGCCTCATCTCTGACGCAGAGGGGAAAGGCAAACCAGGAAGGATCGGCTTTCTCATACCACCGGGGCATAATTAAAAATTCCTCATGCTGAGAAAGGGCGCCGAATAAGTAGTCAAAATTCTCCTTTCGCCGATTTATAAAATCAGGCAATTTATCAAGCTGTGCCAGGCCAACTGCTGCTTGGGGATCAGTCAGCTTAAGATTGTAACCTATTTCAGTGTACAGATAACGGTGATCATAAAACCCGTCTAAACCGGGCACCTCTCTTTCGAAACGCTTACCGCAGCGGCCGTTTACCGGATTATCGTAACCACACCAACAATCCCGGCCCCAGTCCCTGATGGAACGAGCAATCTTGGCCAGCATCCGGCTTGAGGTGTAGGCCGCGCCACCTTCACCAAGGGTGATATGATGAGCAGGATAAAAGCTGAGGGTGGCAATTTGGCCAAACGACCCCACTAACCTGCCGTCCCAAAGAGAGCCAAGCGCATCACATGTGTCCTCAACAAGAAAGAGATCGTTCTTGCGAACAAAATTCATTATGGTATCCATATCGGCCGGATTCCCAAGAGTATGGGCAAACATAACGGCTCTTGTCCGAGTGGAGACAGCCTCCTCCAATCCCTCAGGATCCAGATTGTAGTCACCAAGACGGCTGTCGACGAACACGGGAACGAGATCATTCTGAATAAGTGGGTTAACTGTCGTCGGAAAACTAGCTGCTGGTACGATTACTTCATCTCCGGGCCGCAATCCATTTCGAAGCTGCTTCGAACACAAGGCTGCTACGGCCACCAGATTGGCCGAAGAGCCAGAATTCACAGGTATTACCTCTCTTACGCCAAGGAATTTGCCCAACTTCTTCTCAAATTTTTCGGCTTCTGGTCCTGCCGTTAACCAAAAATCAAGGACTGCATCGACCATATTGGTCATTTCACGGTCGTCAAAGACGCGTCCTGCATAATGGACTCTGGATTCGCCAGGAACGAATTCTTTATCCTCGTGCACCAAGCGATAATACTCGGCTACTTGATCAAGTATCGTCTTTCGAAGAGATTCTGACCTGCTCATTTCACTTAAGCTCTAGTTCGGGCTCGCTGCCAAAATGGGAACCGTATTGATCTTTAAATCAAGATTTCAAATAACGGACGGTTTCGCTGATACTTCTTTAAAATTGAGTACTGCAAGAAATATCCTTATAGAGGGTGAGATAGAAGGCTATTTTTCCATGAAACCAGTCAAAGATTATAGCACACCAATGAGCCTATCCAAGAGTACCAGGTTCGGGATTTGCTGCCTTTATGCGATTCGAAGCCAGTCAACACCTATTAATAACTGGCGACCGGCAAATAGGCACTAATCTAAATAAATAGGCAAGTTGAAGGTGAACAACCGAATAAATCACTCTTCAGCTGACAAGAGGAGTCGGTTCTATAGGTGAGTCCCTCCATAGGAAGTATTCGGCCACCATCAGGCATAAGATGTTAACATAAACAAGGTAGTGTCTTGTTATGAGGGATATATCGGCTTTTATCAGATGTTGTTGATGAATGGCCAGAAACTATTATAAGGAAGCCCACCGTCATGAAATTTTGGACGAAAGGCGTATTCACTATGTAAACTCCACTGGTTTGCTTCCGAGACTGCGAGCTAGTGTATATAATTCGAATGTTGAGAGACTTGTATC
>BTQB01000314.1:0-3529 GCA_036985655.1 Anaerolineae bacterium
CAGGCGTCGTCGATCTCGACCCGACTGTTGATGATACCGGGTTAGCTGACGAGCGCGCTTCCCAATTTCTGGGTGCAAACGGCTGGCCAACTAATACGCTCTCGGTTTTCGACAGCTTGCGTTCGGTTACTACCGCTGGGATCCCCCAATACACCTTGACAGTAACCTGGCCTGTGGAATTATATTTTCTCCGGCTTCTGGGCTTCGAGGGATACCCTATCACCCGCTCTGCTTCGGCCGCCTTCTTTGCCCAGGCCGAACTTTATACACCAACAGCCTTTGACTATGGCAAGATGGGCAAGGCCAGCCAATTCCTTTTCGGCCCTTCAAGCTGCACCCAAGAGGGAGATCCGGTCACGCCTATAGAATCAACCCCAGGATCGGTTAATGAGGATTATGTTCTCTGGGAAGGCGTCTATCGATACCGGATCGTCATCCCCGACACCTACACTGCGACATTAATACGGATCGAGCTTTTCGATCCTGATTCAGTAAATCTGCGGGGAAATTCTGCTACTATAAGCCATACGCTGGCTGTCAGTGATACACTGGGGCCATCTAGCAGCCTGGATTGCAATGGATCCAGTTTAGGTATGGGGGACAGCTGCGTCATAAGCACCGGGGAGTCGCTGGATACCATAAATCAAAATCCCTTCTGGTTTCAGAGAGTCGACGAAACCTGGGTATCGGATTGCAGCCAAAATGCGGGACAGGCTGCAGGCGACACCGTCACTAACTACGAACTTTATTATTACAACACCGATGGGGTCGAAGTGCCTCTTGCCAGCTATATTGTTGACAACGCTCAGGCAGCCTCAACCGATATGAAATGGGTAGTCCCAGGGGTCACGGCTAATGTTTCAACTGCCTTCGGCTCCTTTGACGTTAACATCTCTGCGCTGCCAGCGGGCGATGATGGTTCCAAAACCCTGCAGATGGACGTCACTGGAACTAGCGGATCGTCGAAGAACGTATGGGATCTTTGGGCCGGCCCGCCGCCCTCTTATTACAGTGCTGTAGGCCTTTCCACTTTAGATTCTGACGTCAACCTTCGTAATCTACAGGTGTCCAACAATCCAACAGCTTACCAGAGAGCCGAAATTACTGCTTTAGCTCTCGGTCGAATGCCCTTAAACAGCTATGCGGGCGATACAGAAATTGAATTGCATCTCGCGCCACTGGACATTTCCACTGGTGACGGCACTATCTACAGCTCGATTTTTGATTACGATACCGGGACCCCTCCTCCTGATATCAACTTCGAGATCGACACAGTATCTACTGCCTTCTATGACATCTGTACGACCGTTGTTGATACCCCAACCGGCAGCAGCGGAAGCTGTAGCATACCCTATGAACCGCTTCAGGCAACCTGCGAAGGCGACCAGGACTGCGCAAATAACTGGACCTTTCCCCAATATACCATGGGCATTCCCGGGGCGAGCGCAAGCTTCTTCGGAGGGGATTTGGTTGTCAAATACCGGCCGCGGAATGATGCCCACACCTGGTCTCTCGCTATTACTGCCGGGCGGCCGTTCCTTACAAGATAGCATCTTGCGAAGGCTCTGCCAGAAGTAGGGTCTTCGCCCTCGGACCCGATCCATCTCCACCCTTTGTCGTCAATTTCTAATTAGACGCCTTCGATACAAGTGTCTTTAGGTTGAATAGTATTGCGGGTGGTTCTCCCAGGCATGGTTGACATCCCAGTCCCCAGTTGATTGCTAACTGATTTCCCAGGGTCACTAGCTAATTGGATCTTAATCCAACCTCAATCAAAAACAACAACCGACAAATACAAAATGAAAATTGCTAAAACCACTTCTATTTTAGTATCTAAATATTTGTATTTAGAACTATTTTTATGTCTATTACGGACCTCTCGATCGCCTGGTAAATTTGTCCTACCCATTCACGTCCTCTTCACATAATAATCCCACATTTGAGCTTGTACTCGAGAAAAAGAAGGTGTCTCTGTAAAGACATCCCTATGTAGGCAGGTAGTCCTGTTTGGGTTCAAAAGCTGATTCTTCTGTTTATAATTTTATTGGATGAATATATATGTCAGGGATCCCCTTTAGTATCCAAAAAGTAGTGCGAAAAAGCTGCAAAATGAATTTAAAGCCTAAATCTAAACCTTCTGGTCAGGCACTGGTCGAATTCTCGCTGATCCTGGTGGTTCTGCTTCTATTTATGTTTATCATTGTTGAGTCCGGCCGCTTGTTCCAGGCCTGGCTTACCGTGCAGAATGCTGCTCGCGAGGGCGGTCGCTACGCTCTTACCGGCCAATTTGAGACAGATTGCTTGACTTCGTTTCCTTTTTGCCTGGATGCGCGTGTTGACTCAATTAAGGCAACGGCCAGAGAGGCGGCAACCGGTCTTAATATTGATACAGAGGTTGTTGCCGGACAATCCAAGACGCTAATCGTCGAGGTCTGGAGCGTAAATGATGATGGTCAATGGGAGCCTGATTATGCGGGTGGTCCAAATAAACCGGTCCGGGTTCGGGTTACCTATAATATGCCCATCATAACCCCTCTTTTCCGGCCGATCGTTAAATCGGTCCCCATAAGGGGTCAGGTTGTAGTTAACACAGAAAATTTTGAACAGCTTAGCTCCAGCCAGTCGCCTAATGCCCCACCCAACCTCGACGATGTCGAGGATAATCCCACAGGCTCAGGACTGCCTGAAGCGGATCTGGTAATAAAGAAAACTTCGCCCATATCAAAGGTTGTTGTCGGCGGCGCCTTCCAATATTTTATCGATGTCTCGAATCTAGGACCCTTCGACGCTGAAAATATCGTCGTGACCGATACTTTCCCATCCGGTATTTCCGAGGTTTCGGCATCGGCGTCGGGTGGCGGCTATTGTGACCCCTATAACAGCGGGACCAATACCATAACCTGCTACATGCCCAATCTTTCCGGATCAGGTGGGTTTGCCAGTAAGGCTAGAGTAACTGTTGATTTGAAGGCCCCAGACTCAATTCCCGATCCCCCTCAAATCGTCAACAGTGCAGAAACGACATCCGGGCTTTCGACCATCGATCCCAACACCCCCAACACCGATTCTGCCACCGTTACTATCAGGCCAAGGCAGGCTGATGTCGAATTGATAAAAACCAGCGATATACAAGCGCTTAAAACCGGGCAGACCTTCAATTATATTTTGCGGGTTAAAAACAATGGCCCTGAAATTGTTGGTAGCGTTGTTCTATCTGATACATTACCGGCCGAGGTTCAGTGGACCGGAGCGCCTATCCCTGGCTGCAGCGTAGCCAGTGGTGTTGTTACCTGCGCCGGCATTTCCCTGGGGGTAGGCGGCGTCGGAAAAGAGTTCTTTATTCCCGTTAGAGCCGTTTTGCCAGCCCCAGCATCAGCCGATAACTGGGCCGAGGCTCTCATTTCAACAGTTGAGGATCCAGACCCATCAAATAACAGGGATTTTACCAGCGTTACTATCGCTGAAATAGTCACTGATCTATCGGTAATAAAATCTGGTCCGGCAGTGCCCGTACCAGTTTTGCTTCCTT
>BTQB01000315.1:0-3516 GCA_036985655.1 Anaerolineae bacterium
TTGTAATTGACAGCCGATTAGCCCAACCGGGTGATCTTTTCGTGGCATTTGAAGGAGATAAAAGTGACGGGCATGATTTCATAACCGAGGCCTTTGACAATGGCGCGATCGCAGCTCTGGTCGATCGACCGATCTCGACTTGTGCGATGAACATCGATTTAAGATCAACTTCTGCTGGCGATCCGACAGACATCCAATCTGATGAACATATCTGCATCATTGTCGACAACACCCTGGAAGCGCTGCAGAAATTGGGAAAAAGGTGGCGTGAAAGGTATCCAGAGGTTCGTGTCATCGGAATAACCGGCAGTGTCGGCAAGACGACGACAAAGGAATTGACTCACGCCGTATTATCTCAACAGTACAAAACATTAAAATCAGAAGGAAATTACAACAACGAAATAGGCCTGCCTCTAACGCTTCTCAAGCTTAGATCTGATTGCGAAAGAGTTGTCCTAGAAATGGGAATGTATACACGAGGTGAAATCAGCCTTCTTTGCGAGCTGGCTCGACCTCATATAGGGGTGATCACCATCGTTGGTTCGGTCCATATGGAATGGTTGGGCAGCATCGAAGCCATCGCCTCAGCCAAGCAGGAGCTGGTAGAAATGCTGCCGCCTGAGCCTGAAGGTGTTGCCATATTAAATAAGGATGATCAGTTGGTCATGGCAATGGCAGATCACACAAAAGCCAGGGTTGTAACTTATGGTTTGGATAACAGCGCCGATCTTTGGGCGGATAATATCGTCTCCATGGGTCTGGATGGCGTCAGATTTTCAATCCATTATGGGTCGGAAGCGCTAAATATTCAGGTTCCCCTATTAGGCCGTCACAGCGTTCATACAGCCCTTCGGGCGGCAGCTGTTGGATTGGTTGAGGGCATGAAGTGGGAGGCAATCGTCGCCGGATTACATGCACTGACTTCCCAACTACGATTAGTGGCAGTTCCTGGCCCACGCGATTCGATCATCCTGGATGATACCTATAACTCCAGCCCGGAATCAGCAGTCGCTGCCTTGAATCTTCTAGGTGATTTAGAAGGGAGGCGCATTGCAGTTCTAGGTGATATGTTGGAGTTAGGACCAGTGGAGGATGTCTCTCACCGGCTGGTCGGCCGCCGGGTTAAAGATGTGGCCCAAATATTAATTGTCATTGGTAAATTGGGGCGACTAATTGGCGAGGAGGCCAAACAGGTCGGGATGCCCCCGGATAGCGTATACCTTCTTGAAACCACTGAAGAAGCAGTAAATATTTTAAATCAAATAATCCAACAGGGTGATGTCATTTTAATCAAGGGATCTCATGGCGCTCACCTGGACACTATCGTGACTGAATTAGGAAGAGGCTGATGGCTTTCGCACTTACCCTTGGAGGAGTGACCTTCTTGTTAGCAGTCATTTGGGGCGGCCCGCTGGTTGAAATCCAGCGCAGGCTGGGGCTTGGTAAGCAGATACGTATTGAGGGCCCATTGACCCACCAATCAAAGATGGGTACGCCCGCCATGGGAGGAATCCTTATAGTTGTCTGGGTCTTAGTAATAAGCCTGGTCATCAATATTGTTCAAGCGCTTCGGGAAATCGAAATAGCTGAAAGCGTCGCCATTCCTTTGTTAGTGATGGTTTCATACTCTGTTTTAGGAGGTATTGACGACTATCAAGGATTTCGACAGCGGCCGGGCGTGGGCATACTGGCCCGATATAAGATCTGGTACCAGGTTATCATTGCCTTCCTGGCTTCTTTACTCCTCTATATCCGTGTTAACGACGGCCATGGTTGGGTGGCGATTCCAACAGTGCCCGTCCTGATTGATATCGGCCTCTGGTATATACCCATAGCAACCTTTGTGATCACGGCATCTGCAAATGCCATTAATCTTACCGATGGTCTCGATGGTTTGGCGGGAATTATTTCAGCTACCGCTTTGGTGGCCTTTGGGATTATTGCCTTCTTACAGGGACAGCAATTTCTGTTGACATTCTCTTTTGTAGCCGCAGGGGCAACTTTCGCTTTCTTATGGTACAACGCCCACCCGGCCCAAATGTTTATGGGTGATGTCGGTTCTCAGGCGCTGGGAGGCGCCTTGGGCGTTGTCGCCCTGATGACCAACCAATGGTTAATCCTGCCGATTATTGCCCTTGTTCCAGTGGCTACCACCTTATCGACGATTGCCCAAGTGTTATCGGCTATATTGAGCAGGCGTTTCTTGGGTCGTGATATCAGGCCCTTCAAAATGGCCCCATTGCACAATCACTTTGTGTTGATTGGCTGGAGCGAACCACAAATCGTCCAAAGATGGTGGCTCATAACCATAATGGCTGGAATGATTGGAATTGCTTTAGCGTTGATATAGAAAATGTTTATGGTGAAGGCGGACGAGTTAACTGATAAAAGAGTGCTTATCCTGGGTCTGGCCAGGCAGGGCGTGGCGATGGCTCGATTTGCCGCTGAAGTTGGAGCCAGCGTGATCGTTTCTGATATTCGAGGAGCGGATGAGCTTCAATCGAATTTGGAGGCATTGGCGGATCTTTCCATACAAACCGTCCTAGGTCACCATCCAATGAGCTTGCTCGATAGGGTAGACCTCATAGTTGTAAGTGGGGGCGTACCCTTAGAACTACCGCTACTCGTCGAGGCCAAAAGGGTTGGATTACCCGTTACCAATGATTCTCTTGAGTTTATCAAGCGCGTTCCGTGCCCGGTGGTTGGCATTACGGGTTCAGCCGGAAAAACAACAACCACGGCATTAACCGGCGCAATGGTGAAGAGTACAGGACGGAAAACCTGGATTGGTGGAAATATAGGTCGACCCCTTATCCCTGAACTAACTGAAATAAAGCCTGATGATCTTGTGGTTCAGGAGCTCTCTAGTTTTCAATTGGAATTATGGACTTTAAGCCCCTCGGTTGCCGCAGTACTCAATATAACGCCAAACCACCTGGATCGGCACCGGAATATGAAAGCGTACATCAATGCAAAGGCCCGCATATTAGATTACCAATCTAGTGAAGATATCGCTGTCCTTTCGAAGGATGATCCTGGCGCGAGAGACCTGAGCGGCCGGGTTCATGGCCGGTTGAGGTTCTTCAGCATGAACACACCAGTTGAAGACGGCGCGTATCTCGAAGATGGTGTTCTTTATATCAGTGATGGTTTCCAACAGCGAAAGATATGTCACAGCAGCGAGATTCCACTGCGCGGGCGCCACAACATCTTGAATGTACTATCAGCAGTAGTTCTGGCTGATTCAGTTGGCGTACCAATAGGTTCAATACATAAAGCTATTGTTCATTTCAAAGGGGTTCCCCACAGATTGGAAGAGGTAGCTGTTATCAACGGCGTTCAATATATAAATGATTCGATTGCGACCGCTCCTGAGCGAGCAATTGCAGCCTTGGAATCCTTCTCAAAGCCGATCATCTTATTAGCTGGTGGGCGTGACAAAGACATGGTTTGGACCACATGGGCTGAAAAAGTTCTCACAAACACCCGGGGAATTATTTTATTTGGAGACCTGGC
>BTQB01000316.1:0-3511 GCA_036985655.1 Anaerolineae bacterium
CACGTCATCAAGCGCATGATCCATCATCTCATCGCTGATTGGTTCTTCTAGATAATAATCGTTTATAAAATCACTCATGATGTCAGCAACAAACCGGACAGCTGAAATATTTCGTCCATAAGGCATTCTTGTCGGGCCAACAACTGCCACGGCGCCATATAGTTGCTCAAACTCGCCATATCTGGAGAGGATCATGGTACAGTCCTTCAATTCCTCCCATCGACCTTCCCCGCCAATAACCACTTGAACACCATTTATATCTGGTTCTAAAGTTTCATTTAGGACAGAAGCCAAAAATGGCCCTTCTTCAAGCACTCGAACAGCTTGCCGGGTTCCTTCGTCCTCTATGATGTTCGCTAACCCGTCCCGGTAAATATCATTAATCCTTCTTCGATCTGCACGCCACAAGCCTTCAAGAATGAGACGGAATACGTCTCGCTCTAGCGCATCTTCTAATTGGCTCTGTCGTGCATTTATTTCATCGTAAGTGGAATTATCGAAAAGCTTATTAAGTTTGTCTGTGACAGATGTAAGCTGATCTTGAGAGACGGGTTCTGTCAAGGTCAGCATCTGCTGCTTAACATGACCGCCATAAAAAACCAGGATCATAAGAACCAGGCGGCCCTGAGTTGATATCAATTGAACATGTTTAAAGCGGTTCGATGTTGGCTGTGGAGCCGTCACGATGCTAGCGCCCTGGGATGTATGGGCAAGGACTGCTGCGGCTAAGCGCATCCACTGAGCCAAATCAAGCCGAGCTTGGTGAAATTGGTGCTTGATCATCTGCCGTTCATCGACAGGTAGCTCAGAATCTCCTATAAGTCGCTGGACAAAATACCGGTATCCAAGCTCAGAGGGGATCCTTCCAGCTGAGGTGTGTAGTTGCACCAGGTAACCTGCATCAGACAATGCCGCTAACTCACTGCGTACGGTAGCCGAACTCACCTCAAGTTCATACCGTTTTACAAGCCGCTTGGAGCCGACAGGAGCCCCGCTTTCAATAAATTCCTTTATGACGAGCGCCAATATTTGCCGCTGTCTATCTGTAAGTGTTTCAATCATGTTGTGAAAAAATTCGTCACCATAAGGCCAATTCTGCAACTGATCAAAAAATTAGCACTCTATCAATTAGAGTGCTAATAGGCCGGTAAAATAATGTTATCATGCCACTATAGGGCAGTCAAGTAAGATCTACGTTAGATGAGGTTCGATTATTGGGGCCAATAAAAATTTGCCACACCGTACGAATAAGAATTTTTATGTCAAGCAATAAGGACCAATTTTCTGTATACCAGACGTCATACTTTGTTCGCTCAACGATAGATGTATCGCCGCGAAGACCATTCACTTGCGCCCAACCAGTCATCCCTGCCTTTTCCCGGTGTCTCTCCATATACTGAGGCACACTTTCACGAAATTTGTTGACATAATAGGGCTGCTCCGGCCTCGGGCCGATAAGGCTCATTTCTCCCAATAAGACATTTATAAATTGAGGTAATTCATCGATTTCGATTTTTCGCAATAAGGCGCCGAGATTGGTCCTTCTGGGGTCGTCTTTTGTTGTCCAACCTGGGCCATCTTTTTCGGCATCCTGCCGCATCGACCGGTATTTAAGCATGAGAAATGGCTTTCCATCAAGGCCCATCCTCTCTTGGATAAAGAAGACTGGTCCAGGCGACTCCAATTTCACTGCGATAGAAGTTAATATCATCAATGGAGACAACAGCACCAAGCTAACCGCCGATACAACAATATCCATTAACCTCTTAAAAATCAGTTGGTACCCACGCATGGCATAATCACGGATGCTTAAAAGAGGCAGACCGCCAAGATCATCGATATCAGCTTCAGATGCAATAAATTGGAAGAAATCGGGGAAGACTTTTATAGAAACCCGGCCTCGCTCGCAGTAAGAAATCACTCTCATTACTTCACGATGACCCTTTTCGGGCATTGCAATAATAACTTCATCAACGCGATAATCATCTATAAGCTTTGGCAGATCCTCCGGTTGACCCAATATTGGGATGCCAAACATCTCTTCTTCTTCCTGTTCGCCATTTACAACGCCAATTACGTCATAACCAAGCTGTGGCGACCATTGGATACGCTGCAAGATTATTCGGGCAACTTCTCCAGAGCCTACCACCAGGAGACGATCCCTACCCATGCCATGATCGGCTAATATGCTTCGGACGGTCTGATGAGCAATTCGGCCGATCATGATAAAGATAATGGCCAACACCCAGGTATATATGATCATCGCTCGAGGAAAATCTACTTCGAAGATGCTGTTTTTAAAGGTGAATACCGAGACTGCTACCGCTATCATCATTCCGATAGAAACCCCGGCAAATACCGAATAAAATTGATCGACCCTTGAAATTGCTCGAGGCATGTAATATTGACGATAAAAGAAAAGAACAATTAGAATGCCCAAGATCAAGGCAAACATCAAGGCAAAATAGTCGCTTATTGGCGTCTCGCTAACCAATGGAGCTGGCCAGGGTATTCTTTGCCGCAGCCGGTAAGACATGACAAACGCCACTGCCACCATAAGGCCATCTAAGAGAACCAAGGTAATCGAATAAAGATTGCGAATTTGTTGTTTTGTCATAGCAAAATATCCCAGTATCTAATCTAATATCGACCGGCCCATGGCGATGTATTTAATTGCGTCCGGTCCTCCTTTGACTGCTATCCCCAATATGACTAGCCAATGTAATAACCAGGATGTGTCACCTCTATAATGTTTGTAATAAAAAATTAACATAGCCCTATAGAACTCAGATCGAGCTCGTTTGTTCTGACGACTGGATGCCCTCTTTATGTGAAGCACAGTTACTTCTGGATAATATACCACTTTCCAGCCAGCGTCTTTAATCCTTTTTGCCCAATCTAGATCCTCGCCATACATCCAAAAACGCTCATCCATCAAGCTTTCTTTAACCACTGCACTGCTGCGCACCATCATGAATGCTCCTACCACCGAATCAACCTCGACGGTAACATCTTCATCGACATAGGTCATGTTGTAACGACCGAATCGTTTTGATTTGGGAAACAATTTGCTTAACCCAAGCATTCTATAAAAAGAGATTTTAGGGGTTGGGAAAGATCGCCGGCAAGCAAGATCAAGCTGGCCCTCAGCTAAAACTAATTTGGGTCCAATAATACCGATTTCAGGATGCTTATCCATGTATGCTATGATCTTGTTCAATCCATCCGGAGGTACTTCAGTATCTGGATTCAATAATAGAAAATATCGGAATTTCTTCTCTTTAGTATCGACGCCAAACAGACGCATTCCTTGATTATTTGCCGCCGGATACCCGACATTTTCACTATTCGCAATTAAGTGTGCGGCCGGAAACTCTTTCGAGACCATGTCAGCGCTGCCATCAGCCGATGCGTTATCGACAACACATACCTCGAAAGTGATATTGCCTTTGCTTTTAAAAACACTCCTAAGGCAATTACGCAGCAATTCACAAACGTTATAGTTGACAAT
>BTQB01000317.1:0-3497 GCA_036985655.1 Anaerolineae bacterium
CCCAAGGCTTCAGAGCTATCTAGAAGTGACCTCGTCGTGCCTTCGGCCAGTGGGGCAGGTTGTTCAAGTGGTTTTTACAGCTGTATTGGGGGTGACTGAAACCATTTCTA
Organism: Anaerolineae bacterium; assembly: GCA_036985655.1. Taxonomy (GTDB): domain Bacteria; phylum Chloroflexota; class Anaerolineae; order Promineifilales; family Promineifilaceae; genus UBA11865. The sequence continues at coordinate 111 of BTQB01000317.1, forward strand.
CATCAGTAAGACAAGGAAGGGAGAATCATAGTAGATTATAGGGTGAGCAAGCATGTAGTATTCAGGGAAGTGGACGGCACTGTCGTTGCGCTTAACCTGAACTCGGGCCAGTACTTCACTTTGAACGAAGTAGGCTCGCGCATATGGGTATTGTTGGCAGAACAGGATTCACGAAATTCTTTAATTGAAACTGTATTGAATGAATACGATGTTAGCCGTTCTCAGCTTGAAGAAAATCTATTGGATTTTCTTCAAGATTTGATAGCCAGTGACCTTGTTGAGGAAATTGAAAAAGCGTAAATCCCCAAGATCTATAAGCACAAGTCCTTCTAAGGCGCCAACAAACCAGGATCCCCTTAACCGGGCTATTTTTCATTTTTCGCGTAAACAGCTTTCATCGAACAACCACAGATTCCATTATATTTCCACTCTTTGCTCTTCAGAGAGGCTAATAAATGCAGACAAAACTGTTCAATGAATAGGAGAAGCAGCCCAATAACCACAAAAGTGTGAAAAGCTCTATCTATGCTACCAAATCTGGCACGGGCAATGGGCTTTGTTTGGCAGGAGGCCCGGGGATGGTCAATAGCCTGGTTCATTTTATTAATTATCCAAGGTCTTCTACCAGCGGTTATGGTTAGCTTGACCCGTTTATTAGTAGACAGCCTGGTGGTGGTAATTGACAGCGGCGGGTCCATTGAAGGTATTAGATCTAGCTTAGTTTTAGCTATCGTAATGGGTGTTCTCCTGCTGCTGATGCAGCTCTTAAGCAGCTTGACTAATTGGATTCGCACCGTTCAAGTTGAACTTGTGAAGGATCATGTGACTTCATTGATTCATATTCAGTCCGTAAAATTGGACCTGGGTTTTTATGATTCTCATGAATATTTCGACCACCTACATCGCGCCCGAAATGAAGCCCTTTATCGCCCAGTCTATTTGTTGGATAACCTGGGCAGCTTACTGCAGAACAGCATTACTCTAATCGCCATGTTCGCCATCTTGATTCCTTATGGGATTTGGATTCCGTTGATGCTCCTTTTGAGCACCCTGCCAGCTTTAACAGTGGTTCTCCATTACAGCTGGCAAGAATATGAGTGGAGGCGGCGAACTACCCCAGATCGTCGCAGATCTCGCTACTATTCAATAATGCAAACCGCTCGAGAGTCGGCTGCAGAACTTCGATTGTTTGACCTGGGAGCCACTTCCAATCGGGCTACGAGAGAATCCGGCATCGTTTGAGACAAGAACACATGTCACTGAGCAAAAAACAAGCGATAGCTCAGCTAGCATCAAGCTCGCTCTTCTGGTCATGGCCGGTGTCATGATTTTGGCTGTATGGCAAGGAATTGAGGGAGTGATGACATTAGGCGACCTTGCTCTGCTTTACCAGTCGTTTAATTACGGACAGCAGTTAATGCACTCGTTATTAGAGAGTACTGGCCAAATCTACAGCAACGGCCTCTTCCTGGGTACCCTTTTTGAGTTTCTTGCTCTTGAACCTCAGATTAATAATGCATTGGTTGTAGAGTTGGCGCCTTCACTTATCCGGGACAAGATAGAGTTTCATAATGTTAGTTTCTATTACCCCGGCAATGAGCGACCAGTGTTAAAGAACTTCGATCTGACCGTACATGCCGGCCAGATCGCAGCCATTGTAGGCGCTAATGGGGCTGGTAAAAGCACCTTGCTCAAGTTGCTTTGTCGCTTTTACGATCCTCAGTCAGGTCGTATCGAGCTGGATGGTGTAGACATTCGAACCTTCTCCATGGAATCACTCAGACGAGTAATAACTGTCTTGTTCCAGCAGCCGGTCCCGTATCAGGATACGGTGGCAGAAAATATAGCCTTTGGGGATCTGCCCGCTGCGCCTGACCAACAAACTGTCCAGATTGCTGCTCGTGATGCTGGTGCTGATGCAGTTGTCAGAAAACTGCCTGATGGCTACCAGACTTTGCTTGGGAAATGGTTCAAAGGAGGCACCGATATAAGCGTGGGTGAATGGCAGCGAGTCGCCCTTGCCCGAGCCTTTCTGAGAGCAGCGCCGATCATCATCCTAGATGAACCCACGAGCGCCATGGATCCGTGGGCTGAGACGGATTGGCTTAAGCGTTTTCGGGATCTGGCTCAAGGGCGGACATCAATTATCATTACTCACCGTTTCACTACAGCCAGGCATGCCGACGTAATTCACGTGATGGATGAAGGCCAGATCGTTGAGTCAGGGACCCACGACCAACTACTTGCTGTAAACGGCCGTTATGCCTGGTGCTGGCATGAGCAGATGCATCGAAAAACTCCCGCTGGTATTGACCTCTCTTCCTAAGTAATCTCTTTCAATTCCTCCCCATCTTGCTATCCCTCTCTGTCTTCCAGCCGACAGCCTCCAGACTTTATAACTCCCCTCTCAACACCCAACCCCATCAACCTAAACGAATTACGATCCAGGAACACTCCTGGCTGACATCACTTGAATCCTTGAACCTACATATAAAACGAGGTGCTGTATTTAGCTCTAAATGATTATCGGTTTTAAGCTAAGCATCTTCTGGAAATGACAGCATGACCACATAACCTCGCCAATGCTCGCCTTCCTCATAATATGGATCACCTTCCAACGCGAGCCAGGCATGGCCGGCTAAGAGTAACGGCCGATCTTTGTCGGCATGTCGCGCTCCAAAATGCACCACCACGGGCAAGCCCTCGCGACGTAAGAAATAGTAGCGGGTTAGCGAACGCTGCAAACAGAAGCCCAATGATGTTTGGCGATTGATGAGAACCGCAAAATCAGCCAGGTTACGAACGATTGCTTCGCTATGTGGATCGCTGAGCGTTTGTTCAGGCAAGGTTGTCAGATCATACATGGTTTCCTTCAGAGGTAGGTGAAGCAGTCCAGGAAGTTTGCCAGTAAAGTTAAGCATTTCGCGCAGCAGTGCTCGTTGATCCTTGCTTCGAACGAGACCCGGAATCACAATTGGAAGCGTCCTGAGTCCCGACAACGCTCGATGCAGCAGCAGTCGAATCCAGATAGCAGCGGGCAGACGAGAGAGGCGCCTAGGTATTAATAAACTCAATTATGATCGCTCGCATGTTAAAGATGTGCAGTACCGCTTCATTTACCTAGAACACCTTGTTAGAAGAACCTTCAATGCCACATAGGGCAGCGTCAGCTTGTCTACTGATCTATTAAGATCCCTTCTTTTTGTTGAAAATTCAGCCGGTGCAGTCCTGCAACCAGCCCCATCAATAACCAGAAGATGAACATCGGCTTTGCTCTATTATGTCAAGCCGTGAAAAGGAACGACTTCTGGATATGCTGGCTGCAAGCGATAAGGCCATTTCATTCACCACTGGGAAAACGCGCACAGATCTCGATCAGGATGATAG
>BTQB01000318.1:0-3487 GCA_036985655.1 Anaerolineae bacterium
ACTTTGAAAGATCAATAGTTCGAAAAACACCGCCATGGCCATAAATAGCAAAACCATGAATCTAATAAACCGGTGAGCTTCTTCCTTCCGCTCGGCAGTCTCATCAAAACGGTTCTGGTATAGGTATCCACCTGCGCCTGCTGCTAACAACAACGGCCAGGAATAAGCCATGCTTTCGAAGTGATTTGCCAAATTCATCATGAAAAGAAGTAAACCGAGGGCAACTGACATAGCCCCAGGAACAGCAAAAAAGGAGAGCTTGCTCTTTTCATCAGCCGTCGATAGATATGCCGGGTACATTAAGAGAAGGCCAAAACCAATGATAAATCCGGGCCATAGGAAGTCCATTAGTATCAGGCCAAATAGCTTTGAGCTTAATATGAGCATACCAGCGGCAATAAGAGCAATCGCTGGCCAGTTTGCAGCTATTTTCTTCTTCTGGACTTCAGCTTTTAGAACAGTTTCTTCAGTCATCGTACACCTCCGATTTTATGAATCTGAGGCTCTTTACGCAGGTTCTTCTTAGAAGTTGCGGTATAAGAATCAATTTGGTTATTTAATCGATTTCTTGTCCAGTTTAGGGTGACCTAAAGGAATAAATTCGATCTCTAATACGCCGTCAGAAAGACGGCCAGTTCCTGCTCTCATTTTGGCCAGGGCGGTTGGTAGAATCATCTCCCGCTTAAAATTACCGATGGTGACAAACAACTCATCACCTCGCTTTCTTAAACGCACATCACTGCTCTTAACAAACGGCATGGGCAGCCTGAGCAAGAAAGTTCCATCATCCTGCTCAATTAATTCCTGGAGCACGCCTTGATAAAAAATCTGGCCAGGATCTTCATCTCCAAAACAATCTCGCGCTAACAAAGATAACGAGCCTAATCCTACAACTTCATGCGCATAATACGGTGTTGTCCAAAGTGGTAGAGGGCTAAAATTATCATTTATGAGCTTAACATACTTTTGCTGGACCTCTATTCGTTTTTGAATGAACTCTCCACCATCCGTCATCGGTGGGATTACCCGGTTGATAACGACACTATCAACGGGATAATTAAAAAGTCCCAGATAACTGATGGCTCGTTCCGCTTCACGCATCACCATCTTTTCAGGGATCACGACGACTCGGTAGCTGGTAATCTCAGGATCGCTTAATGTCACCCGCAATTCCGCTGTGGCTTCATCCAATTTTGATAGAGCCTCCAGAACTTCTGCCGGAGCCTTTAAGAATCGCCCAGCAAGGGGGGCCAACATCCGAACAACCCCCCTATCCATACGTGATACGTGACCAGCATACCACCGGAATGTATCTGGCAGCGTCAACAATCTTATAGTTTCACCGGTCGGAGCTGCGTCAATTATCACTCGGTCAAAATTTTTTTCAGTTGCTTGCTTGTAAATATGCAGCAGGCTTACGATTTCATCCATGCCAGGGATCGCGGATAACTCGTCGGCAACAATGCGATCTACTCCGCCACGAACCGTAAGGAGGCCGGAAACGAAATTTTGAAGTGTGTCCCAGTAATTATAGATATCAGCTACGACGCTTATCTCTTGTGCCCATAGATTTTCAGTAACTTTGGCCGGTTTATCACCCAGCGGCACATCTAGAGAATCCGCCAAACTGTGAGCAATATCAGTGCTGGCAACCAAGGTTTTAAAGCCTAATTCGGCGCTTCTCAACGCAGTTGCAGCAGCAACAGTTGTTTTACCAACGCCGCCTTTGCCAAGATAAAGGATAATTCGCATTAATTTCTCCAAATGATTCTATGCCTTTTCATTATTTACGCAGTAGCCTGCTCTCCGTTTCGGTAAGAGTTATAAATGTGGCTATTTATAACATAATTCATAGGTGTAAGAGAGCAGCAAGAAAGATATCGTGATAAAATCAGGTCGTAATTTGAGTGGACATCAATCAAAATATGTTCTATTTAATTGGCGGGCGGACCTAAGCAGTGGGCTTGTCGCCATGTAGCAAGATTATCTGTCATTGGTTGAGGTCGTCAAAATGGTTATGCAGCCAATGAAACCTTTTATTGTAACATGCGTAATGGTTTATGCGCTGAAGTCTTTAGCGGATTAACGCGCCACCAAAACAAAAAAACGGAACCAAGGAAGGTTTGAAAAATGAGTCCGAGGAAGAATTCTGATCGCTATACCGACTTACACGAATCCCTGTTATCGCTGCCTCATATCAGCGAGCCACAAGTGGAACAATGGGTGGAGCTCCAAAAAACCATCGATTCAAGCCGAGATTATCTTATCAGGGCTGTACCTCAAGCTCAAGAGAGTGTAGATGAAGCACAAAAGATCTTGGCTCAACGTACTTACACATTGGTGTTTTTCGGGGGCACCGGCGTTGGAAAAAGCACACTTATTAACGCCCTAATAGGCAGAAACTTGCTGCCAACTGGTGCAGTGACGGCCGTCACCGGCACGATTGTATACATTGAGCAAGCATCCGAGGGGGAAGCTGAGTCCCTTTCATTCGACTATTGGTCTCGTGAAGAATTTGCCAAACGTGTTCGCCGGTTATGCCAGCTGGCAGAAATTGACGGCTTCGACATCAATAATGAAGGAGAGCGAGCTCAGGCAAGAGACACTATTGAAGCTCTCAATGAAGAATCCAAGGACGACGCCAAGACTGAACGGGATGAGTACCTGGAGATCCTAATAGACTGCTTGAATACTTATGAAGCCCAGAAAGATCTATTCAGTAATGGCCCTCCCCCATCAAAAACCTTCAGCATAGATAATAAGGAAGCCCTAACCCACCTTCGTGAAGATGGCTTCAAAGGAAGCGACAAACGACAGATCAGGCTGGTAAAATCGGCCACTTTTAGGATTCACCCGCGGAGTGATCAAGAGAGTCTCTTGATGGATGGGTACCTCAGGATTGTCGATGTTCCTGGTCTGGGAGCGGGAATGCGGCTGCACGAGGAAATAACTCTCGAAGAAATGAAGCGAGAGGATGCCATGATAGTGTTGGTGGCTGACGCTGGTCGACAACGCGTTGATGAGATGAAATCCCTATCGGCGGTCAACTGGATAAAGGAAAATCGTCTATTTGGCCTCAGTGGCAGTGATCTAGATGAAGCTGCCTCGAAAATCTTCTTTGCGGTAAACGGAGCCAACGTTCGCCAGGCTTTTGACAGGCTCAATGCGGGCCTTCCTGAGAGCGAACGAGAAGTCAAAGAGGTCACCCGCTACATTTCACCCAACTACTGGGAACGGTATCTTGACAGGGGACGAAACAGGCCTTACTTCCTGATCATGGCCCCAACTGCGCTTTATATTGAAGACCCTGAAAACGCCCCTGAGGAGTTTGCCAGCGAAACTGAAAGGGTTCTGAAGCTGTTCTCTGATCAATTAGGAACAGTGAAGAAGGAGGATCCGCTGGAACCCGAAACAGCCGAAGCGCTGTTGGATTTAAGCGAGGTGCCCCTGTTAAAGAGAAGTCTCATCGATTTCATCAAAACTGAAC
>BTQB01000319.1:0-3457 GCA_036985655.1 Anaerolineae bacterium
CGGTTGCACGGACACGGATGAAGTTTGGCCAATCACTGCGAAATAACTGAGCAACAGCAGCAGCTTCGCCCCGGGTCAGCGCACCAACACGAATGGCTTTAGCAAGCGCTGCCACCGTTTCTCCCGGCTGATGACTGAGGTAGAGACAGCTTCGGCGTTAGCAATTGGGCTTGCGACCATATCGGATCCGGATTCGGCTATATAACGCCTAACCAGCGCGCTAGCATCCAGATACAAGATCACTCTCGGTCCTCCAGGAGAAGATCTGACAAAGAACGATCACCCCTCGTATGTGCTGGGGGTGAAATATGGGCCAGCTTCTCCCTGTTACAATTGATGAGACCTGCGCGCATGAGTGCTGCCATCTGCTCTTGGGTTGACTGGCCAACAGGAACAATACGTCCAATAGGTTTACCATGTTCTGTGATGACGATTGTTTCACCAGCTTTAGCACGCCGCATGTATGCGCTGAGCTTAGCCTTAAGTTCACGAATTTTCGTTTTTATCGCCATATTTTACCTATTTGATAATGACTATATTGTGCAGAAAACAGTCACAATAAACAAGCGATTAAGGCTTTTGGCTAGGTCTGCCACCGCAAAGGCTGCCCTCCGGTGATCACCTCAACGGCGCCTGCTTCATCGGTTCGCAAAACGGCCGCGATGAATTAGGAGATCCTTTCCGGTACCTCATCATATAGATGGCCGTAGCTGCTATCCTCCCGGGATGAGATGATGCATATAACAGCAAAACATCTACAATCATTCTTCAGCGGTTAATTTCTGTGTGCTATCATGGGTAACATTCAAGACACTTAAGCGAGAAAGCTGCCCTTATCTGGTATAATAAAATAGTTATTTTGAATGATTACTAGCATCTTATTTCTCAATCAGGACCTGACCAAATGCCTGAGATTAGCCGATTCTTTGGTATTATCATATTGATGTATTATCGCGATCACCCACCGCCGCACTTCCACGTTCGTTATGGTGAACAGAAAGCAATTATCTCAATAGAGACTCTTACACTATTTCGAGGCTCTTTGTCACCTAGAGTTTTTGGCATGGTTATGGAGTGGGCTACTTTGCATCATAGCGAGCTGATGGAAAATTGGAATTTGGCACGCCAGCAAAAGGCTTTAAACAAGGTGGAACCCCTGGAGTAGTTCAATGTTAATAGATGTGATTGATGTTCGGCCGCTGAATCCATATAAGCTAAGATTGCGTTTCGAAGACGGCGTGACAGGCGTAGTTGACCTGGAGAAACTCATTGATTTTAGGGGTATCTTTGAGCCCTTGAGGGATGATAAATTTTTTGCCCAGGCCACCGTTGATCCTGATATCGGAACTATCTTCTGGCCTAATGGTGCTGACATCGACCCGGATGTGCTATATGCACTGGTCATAGGTGAACCGATTTCTGATCTGTCTTTTAGAGCCACTTAAAGTATGGAGGGTGACAACTACGAGCAAAAATTTTGCTGGTTTCGTATTCCGTTCTCTGCTAGTTGGCTGATACTTCTAATCAAGATCACTACCTACCCGTCCGTAATTCCTTCAATTGTGCCCAACTCATCGCTTCGCAGCACGGCCGCACCAACATCGGCTAGGCAGCGTAACACGGCCGGGTGGGGATGGCCATAGCGGTTATCGGCCCCTGAAGAGATGACGGCGATTTTAGGAGCGACCTTAGTAAGAAAAGAGTTGCTGCTGGAGGAATCGGAGCCGTGATGGCCGGCTTTGTAAACGACGGAGGTCAAATTATTACCGCTAGCCATCATATCACGTTCGGCCGCCGCACCAGCGTCACCGGTTATGAGGAGCGAGAAGCCCCCATAGATTAATTTAAAAGCTATGGAGTAGCTGTTATCTAGTTGGGGACTGGGGATATTGCCCAGCGACCGCTCTGCGAACGAGGAGTGGGGGTTGGATGAATTTAGAATTTCGAGGTGGACGCCATCTTCGGTAATTATGGATCACCGGCATGCGGTAGCTTGTGTCGAAAGCTGATTTCGCCGAAATCGTGGTCATTTGTTATTAGAATGCGCTTTTCCTCATGGGCGATGGCTAGAACCACCGATCTGTAAGGGCTTGGGGATAGACGCGGGGGATAATTGGAATGACCCCGCAAAGAAGGACACAAAGTAAAGCAGAAACAGACAACAGCTCATATTCTACGGGTGACCGATAACCCAGCGTCGAGTGGAGTCGCGGGCTATTGTGTATCCTCGGGTATTGACTGAACAATCTAAAGGAGAATCACAATGACCCACAACAAATTGTAACTTAGCTGGTAGATAGCCGCAGACTTTCGTAGAAAGTCGCACAAAGTGGTCATACTTTCGCAGACGAAGAACTTTATTATGGGTGAAATGTTTGGTCCCATTATAAGGAGATGTGAAAATGAAGGGAAAGACTATCCTCCTCATTATTGCCCTGATACTGGCCATGAGCGCATGTGCGGCCGAGCCGGAAACTATTATTAAGACCGTTATCCACGAGGCAACCGTGGAAGTCCCGCAGACGGTGGAGGTCACCCGTAAAGTTGAAGTGCCCGTCGAAGTCACACGGCAGGTTGAAGTCACCAAAGAAGTGCCGGTCGAGGTAACCAGGATCGTAGAGGTCGTAATCACTGCCACTCCAGAACCAACCCCAGAACCGACCCCAGAACCGATGCCTACCAATACGCCGCCTCCTGTGGAAGCTGCTCAACCAGCAGCGAACACGGCCGCCGCCGCTTTGCCGTCACCACCATCTGACGTGACCGGTCGCGTGCTGCAGGCCAGCCGCACTTTGCGTGAACACATTAGCAGCTTTCGCAGTAACGGCCTGGAGTCAGGCAACTGCAATGAGATCGTCGGAAACCAAGATAACTTTTTGGCTGCGCCAAGCTTTGACGTATCCGGGGCTTCATTAGAGGTCCAGGGGGCTTACGGCCATTACCTTACAGCCCTGGAGCTGGCCAAAGATGCAGCCCTCGGCATTGGCCAAGGCTGCCGCGAGGCGATTGCGAATCAATCCAGGTTCAGTATCACCAGGCTAAATTACAACGATATTAGTGGTAAATTGGAACGCGCCCTGGCAGAGCTGGATATTGGCATTAATGTCCTGGAGTCTTTGTCGGAAGAATAGGCCCATATAATCCGTCCTTCACCTGTGTTGCCGCTCATCGATTTTGGCTAGCTAAGGCCGAATGTTGACTTGGGAAAATAGCGCGGGCGGCGGCGGATTGGGCTATGCTGGGGGGATGCAGAAGCAGTCTGTGTATAATGAATGTTGTTCAAACCAAGAACGGCGAGAATTATAATTCAATCTCCTGACGATCCGGTTCACTCGTTTTTCGCTTCCCACCACATACGCCTGCCATCTGTAATGACCTCAATGATGCCCCATTCGTCGGTTCGCAGCACGGCCGCGCCAGCGTCGGACCGGCGGACTAACACGGCCGGGTGGGGACG
>BTQB01000320.1:0-3454 GCA_036985655.1 Anaerolineae bacterium
CCTGCCAGGAAATATTTTCCCCTAGAAAGGCGATGGGGAACCAGATTATCTCGCTCAAGTAGCGCACCATTGCCCCCTGGGTAAGTTCCTCACCTCGAACATCAAATATGTTGAATAAGCCCGCCATTTTGCCGAACATATGGGCCTTTCCAGATTTGTACTCATCCCTGGCTCGAATCAGCGGAAGGCCGGCCACTTTAAAAGTGGCTTTCCAAATGAATGCTGGCGGCTTTGTCCAATAATATTGCTCGGCCGTCATGGGCATCCATCCTTTATCTGCAGCCTGGCGAAAGCGGCCGACCTGTTTCAATCGGACAGTGCGAGTCCAGGGTTTTCCAATTACGTTGGAATAAGCCATGTATCGCTGTACAGGCTCCGGTAGATCCGCCCACATTTTCGCAGTGATCAAACTGTCATGATCGCTATCTTGCCCATTCATGATTATTCTTCCTTCCATTTTTTTAACTGATCATGTTAACCTCATGCATAGTAGCAGACTCAAGTATATCCTCGAGGCAGCGGCAGCTCCCATTTGATTAACTACCGTAACGATTAGCGGACGATCTCTCACTACCACCATTTCAAAGTAAATAATTTGCCAGGTCCAGGTTATCCACATTTTCAGAGTCTGCTCACCCGCCTCCCCTTCGATCGTGGCCTGGAATCATATTCTCTTATTGGAGAATGTCGAAAAAGCCCTACAGGCTTAGCATAATCTTTTAGCTGCGAGTGAATATAGATCCGTTAAAAGAGGCGAATAGGCATATCCTTTGGCATATTCAGCGCAGTCCTGTCCGCAGTTCTGCGCCCACTTCTGCCCAAACAACCGGGCCTGTCGGCCAGTTTCGCCCTCTGCTGGTTCGCTCACAGCAACCTGAGCCTATCTCATCTTCAGCCGGAGGGACCCTTCTGTCGCCTGGAATATACGATTAGGCCAGTGCCGACGATCGCAGACACGATGCCAGCAATAGCATATTCTATCTGGCCAGTCATGAAACTACCTGGCAAGACATTAATGCCCTGCAAAAACCACACAATGCCCGTCAGAATCAACAAGACACCGACGATAATTAAAATCACTTTCATACCCTGCCTCCTCGAACGCCTTTTTCAGAGCTTCTTCCTCTACTGCTTTGTGCTCGTTGAGCTGCCCTTTTTCTCTTCTTCCTGTTGTGCCTTAAATGTCACCTCAACAATTGATCGCTGCTTCGACCACTGTAGCGCAATGTGCACATTCCTGCCATTATGGCGAACAAATGGGCCTGGCCCGATTTATACTTATCCCTGGCGCGAATTAGTGGAAGTCCAGCCACTGCTGGATAATGTCAGGACAGCCAGGACAGCTTTAACGCCCGACTAGATGCCAAATTCAGCGGCGAGGTGATCGTCTCGGAGATGGTCAAGGAAAACCTGGACAAGGCTGAAGAATTGATCGAGAATTAGGATGCTGTCGAAATTGTACCAGAAGCATTGGAGTTAACAGTCAGGACAACCAGTCCTCTCAGGACTGCCTGTCCTAAAGAAAAGGCAAGCATGCCAATGCTTGAACCGCTACAATACGGCCAATACTACCATATCTACAATCGCGGCAATAACCGGGAAATCCTGTTTCGGGAACAGCGGAACTACCCCTATTTTCTGAAATTGTACGTTAAATATATCGAGCCGGTGGCGGAGACATATGCATACTGTTTAATGAGCAATCATTTTCATTTAATGGTGCGGATCAAGACGGTTGAAGAACAGGCCGAGTTCGAAACCCAGACTGGTCCAGTCTCGGAGACTGGACCAGTCTTTCAACTTTGATTATGTTCGTGATTAATGCCATAATGGCTATCTTGTTCGATGTCGCGAATCAGTAGCTATATTTAACTTTACAGGAGGAACGAACACCCCATGACTGAGACAAGTGATCTTATTGTATTCTGGGTTGTCGTAGTGGCCCGGTTTCTTATTCCTTTAACGATTCCGAGATACCCCCTACCGGGTATTATCGCCGCCCTGGTCATCGACGCTATCGACCAGACCATTTTCCAAACTTTCACCAATTTAAATCTGGATAGTTACCAGGGCTACGATAAGGCCCTGGATATTTACTACTTAACCATCGCTTATATAGCGACCATGCGGAACTGGACTAACCTATACGCATTCCAGGTGAGCCGCTTCCTGTGGTATTACCGGCTGTTCGGCGTTACCCTATTCGAGCTTACTTACGAACCACCCGGCCCTCGCTGGCTGCTCTTAATCTTCCCCAACGTATTTGAGTATTTCTTTATCTTCTATGAAATTGTTCGCTTACGCTGGGATCCAGTCCGGTTAACTAAGCGGGCCACGCTCATTTGGGCGGCCGCGATCTGGATATTTATAAAGATTCCACAGGAGCTGTGGATCCACATTTTACAGTTAGATATGACTGACTTCATTAAAGAGAATATTTTTGGAGTACCGGCCGATACGCCTCCAGCTGACATTTTAGCTGACAATCTCTGGGTCCTCCCAGCGCTGGCCATAGCGGCTGTGTTAATCGTGGTTCTTGTCCGCTGGTTATTGAAAAAACTGCCGCTCAAGGATTGGGATCTTTCCTTCGATGCCGATTCACACCAGGACGAGGATACAGGCTATGTAGAGACAGGGACATTAAAACCCATCTCCGACCGGTTCTTCAACATGGTGTTGGTCGAAAAGATAGTCCTGGTTAGTTTGGTGGGTATCATCTTCGCCCAAATCCTTCCTGATGTGCGAGCATCAAACCTGGAGCTGGCTGCGGGCGTGGCTTTTGTCATCATCCTGAACACCGTCATCAGCCATTGGCTGGCACGCCGCGGCCGGGAATTGGCCTTCAGCATCACTCAGTTTGTGGTTATGACGGTGATCAACTTTGGCCTGGTTCTCCTTTATGCATTTCTGCTGCCCAATTTCGACGGTTCCATCAACTTGGGGAATACACTATTCTTCATCCTATTACTGACGTTGATAGTGACTCTCTTTGACCATTATTATCCCGTCTACCAGGCCAGGTTTGCGGAAAGCAATTAATACAGATTAAGGTGTAGAGACAAATTCAGCTAGAAGGGTAAACAAATGGGTTTGAATTGTACGAGGGTCTAGAAATGATCAGTGAATACAAGGAGTTTTCATGAGCTAGCGCACACCAACAAGGATGAATAAAACTTGACTGAGTGTAGGCGAAGTATCTGATCCGTGGTCATCCGTGACTCCCCTGAATAAACTCATATAACTTGGAAATCATAGGTTTTTCTCTTGAGTATCTTGCGCCTTGGCGCCTTTGCGTGAGCTTTTTTCAGCACACTCATCCGTGTTAATCTGCGTCCTATTTTCAGGAGCGGAGAATTAAAAAGATCAAATTGGTCTGCGAAGAAAAATGAGATGAACTTTTCTGCTTAATAAGACTGTTTTTCACGGGATCTTAAAGCCTTTGTCAGTTAAACAT